>JBCDIR010000023.1:0-11393 GCA_038748735.1 Bacteroidota bacterium
ATTCGCTGTAGCGATCCGTAGGCTTGAATTCGATGACGTGAACAACTTTACCGTCGACGGTGCGGGTGTCGATGAGGGTGTAAACGAAGTCACCGCCGTCGTAAAAGTTGAAAAGCGATTGTGGAGAGAGCATCCCTGCTTCCTCGTCCTCGTCGGGCAAGTCCCTAATTTGAACAGACTTATTGTTGTGAGATACCATATACATGGCCTGATCGTCCATCATTACTTCCTGAACACCGAACTGAGCACGGTACTTATCGCCATCGCGGGAGAGCGTTCCTTTTTGAATTTCAACGGGTTGCTCCGGAAATTGAATTTCTAAGGAAAAATTCGCCTCAATGGTCGTGTACGCCTCGTACTTCTGACGTACTTGGTCCAAGATGGCTTTGGCCGCTGGGTCCGAATCTGCCGCGCTGGTGTAGTTTTGCCCCATCACGGGGAACGTCAATAAGCCTAATAAGATGGTCAATAAGAATGAAAAACGCATACGATTGGATTGAATTTATCTTTGAACGACAAAGATCGCCGCTTATTGGTTAGAGAACCAGACCAGGGGCGTTAATGTTTTGCTAAAGATTTAAGGGAACTATCACAATTTAGCCGTAACTTTTGGGTTGAAATTATAATCTTTATCAACTTCGCCTCCAACTTCCAACGGGATCATGTCACTACGTTTACCTTACCTACTCTTCTGGGGATTGTGTTTCTCCATCGCTCCCACTTTGACGGCACAGTGCATTAGCGGTGATTGTCAACGCGGCGAGGGCCTTTTTCGCTACGCCGACGGCCGCCAGTATCACGGGGAGTTCAAGCAGGGCAAAGCCCACGGCGAGGGCACGCTCGTCTATCCTAATGGCGAACGCTACCAGGGCCAGTTTCTTGCTGGTGATTTGCACGGGCGGGGGGTTTATCGTTACCCGGACGGCAGTTTGCGGGCGGGGGTCTGGCGTTACGGCGTATTACGCGATAGCAAGGACCAAGCCGCTACCCAGGGTGCGCGCACACCGCAACGTAGTGGTTGTATTCAGGGCGATTGCCAAGACGGAAAAGGAACCTACCTCACGCCCGGCGGAGCCGTCTACGTAGGGCAATTCCGCAATAGTGAAATTCACGGACAAGGCATTTGTACTTATTCGGACGGTAGCCGTTACGAGGGCCAGTGGTCGCACCGGATGCCCGAAGGCTACGGCAGCAAAACCTGGGCCGACGGGCGTAGCTTCACGGGCCAGTGGCGGCGCGGTTTTCCCGTTAACCGGGACGGGGTGTACCAAGCGAAAGGACAAGAAGGCTTGACGACTCCTTCCGGTACGCTCGTTCTCCAATCTGGCTGTTTGCAAGGGGATTGTGAGAACGGACGCGGTATCTACGCCTACGCGGACGGTAGCCGTTACGAAGGCCAATTCCGCAGAGGTCGTCCCAGCGGATCCGGAACTTTTCATTATCCCAATGGCGATTGGTACCAGGGTCAGTTCGTGGCGGGTTTGCCCCACGGTTACGGCGTATTACAAGCTGCTGATGGCACTCGCCTCGAAGGGCAGTGGCAAGAAGGCGGACTCATCACTCGACCCGAAGTGGCTACGCGTACGGGGTGTTTGCAGGGGGATTGTCAAAACGGCTACGGTACCTACCGCTTTCAACAGGGTGACCTCTACCAGGGGACTTTCCAGCGTGGTTTGCCAGAGGGCAGCGGCTTGGTTCGCTACCAAAATGGCGACCGCTACGAAGGGACCATGAGCGGCGGCGCTTTTGAGGGTTACGGTACGTATTACGAACAAACGGGTGGAATTTTTCAGGGACTTTGGTCCAACGGAAAATACCAAGGTAACACCAAAGTGCAAATCACGAACGACACCCGTCCCAACGTCAAAACTTGGGCGCTCATTGTCGGTGTTTCGTCTTATAAACACATGCCCGTACTGCGTTTTCCGGACGATGATGCGTACCAATTGTTTGCCTTTCTCAAAAGCCCCCAAGGTGGTGCCATTCCCGATGATCGCATTCGTATTTTGGTTGATGAAGACGCCACGCGGCAGCGGATTTTGGTCAATATGCGCGAGTTGTTTCTACGCGCGGGGCCAGATGATTTGATCATCCTCTACTTCTCTGGACACGGACTACCGGGGGCGTTTCTACCCATTGATTACGACGGGAGCAACAATAGCTTATCACACATTGAGGTGAAGCAAATTTTGGATCAGAGTGCGGCGGGTTACAAATTGTGCGTTGCGGATGCTTGCCATTCGGGTGGTTTACTGGCCGCTCGTTCGGGAGGCTTACCCGCAATTTTGACCCGTTATTACGAAGACTTATCTACTTCCCAGCGTGGAACGGCACTCATCATGTCCTCCAAGGCAGAGGAAACCTCACTGGAAGATAGCGGTCTGCGTCAGGGGGTTTTTAGTCACTTCCTACTGCGTGGTCTGAAAGGTGAAGCCGACCAGGACATGGACGGCGTGGTGCGCGTACGCGAATTGTTTGATTACGTCAATTACCAAGTGCAAAATTATACCGGACAACGGCAACAACCCGTCATTCAGGGTACTTACGACGAGCGGATGCCCGTAGCTGTATTGCGTTGAACATTAGACTTGTTCAGCCAGAGCCTCAAACGGCTACGAGCGGCAAATTTTATTCTGCACTTCGTTAGAAAGCCTCGCCGTAGCTTAGGCTATGCCTACGTTTTCTGCCTTGTTCAGAACAGAATTTGCTGCGCTCTCCCTCGTTCATGCCTGGCTGAACAAGTCTATTTTAAGTGCCATCTTCTTCCGGTGATGGAGGACCAGCATCGTTATGGTCTTGCCAATCTGCCGGAGGTCCACTTTTCTTATCCTTCGGCATCAGTGCTTGTAAACTTTGCTGCTGAATCGCCGCCGCCATTAAATCCGCGAAACGATCCGGCGTACAAGCAAAAGCGGGGATACCCATTTGACCCAGCTGTTGCGCATTAGCGTGATCGTATACGCCGGCCCCTTCGTCGCTGAGTGCCAGGAGGGAGATGAATTGGAGGCCCGTGGCTTGGAGGCGTGCTACGCGCTGAAACATTTCACTCAGATTACCCCCTTCGTACAAATCACTCAGCAGAATCAAAATGGTGTCTTTGGGTTGGGTGACCAGGGTCTCTGCGTACTGCAAGGCGCGGTTAATATCCGTCCCCCCACCGAGTTGGGTGGCGAAGAGTAAGTCGACGGGGTCGGCTAGATGTTCGGTGAGGTTAACTACGTTCGTATCAAAAGCAACGACCTGGGTTTTAATACTGCTTAGACTGGCCATAATGCAGCTGAGCACCCCGGCGTAGACGACACTTTCGGCCATGGAACCACTTTGGTCCAGGAGCAGAATAACGTGGCGCAACTGGTTTTGCCGTCGGGCGTAACCACGTAATTGCTCGGGAATAATGGTCTGGTAATCGGGCTGGTAATGTTTGAGGTTAACTTGGATGGTCTGTCGCCAGTCGATGTCGCCGGGGCGGGGGCGTCGGGTACGAGCGGCCCGGTGGAGGCTGCCACGAATGGCTTGCAGCAAGGGCTGTCGTAGGCGTTTTTCTAGGTCCTCCGTTACTTTGCGAACCAGCTGGCGCGCCGTTTCCCGACTGCGGTCGGGAAGGATTTTGGCGAGACTGAGCAAGGTACCAACCAAGTGTACATCCGGCACGACAGACTCCAACAGTTCGGGTTCCAACAACATCCGGTTCAACCCCAATTCTTCCAGGGCATCCCGCTGCATGATTTGTACGACCGAAGCAGGAAAATAGCGCCGAATATCCCCCAGCCAGCGGTTGACGTTGGGCGCAGAAGCCCCCAATCCGCCTTTGCGTTCACTGTCGTAGAGGGCATCTAAGGTGTCGCTCATTCCCTGTAAGCGTTCGCCGAGTTCGGCTTCGCCTTCGGGATCGGCCTTGCCTCCGAGGATGAGGCGCCATTTGAGGAGTTGGGCGTCGGGGTCTACATTTTGCATCAGCTAAACTGGCTGGAATTCTGGAGTAAATCTGCCACTGGTGTCTGCCAATCCTTGCCAATTATTGCGTGAAAAGTCGCTAGCGACATCGTTTGATAAGACGGCTCCTTCATCATATCTTCAAAACCAACGCCAGTTCTAATTTCTACCGCTGCGTTTTTCCAAGTAGCGTCTTCCTTTTTTATTCTACTGGGTTGTTTCTTACGCTTGTTCTTCTTCGCCATTAAGTGTTGATTTGAATTTATGAACCCGACCCCACCGAGATCATCCCGCGCACCACGCCCGCCAGTTCCGGCAACAAATCCGGATTATCTTCCAGACTATTGCCCACTACTATGCAGTCTGCGCCCGCCGCTAGGGCCGCTCCGGCTTGTTCTGCCGAACGAATTCCGCCACCGACTAGGAGTGGCGTATCGGGCAATTCCTTGCGTACCCCCTGAATCATTTCCGGCATCACGGGGCGCAGGGCACCGCTGCCCGCATCCAAATAAATGACCCGCAAACCGAGCAAAGTGCCCGCCAGCGCCGTTGCTTGGGCAATCCCAGGCTTATCCGCTGGGATGGGTTGCGTATTACTCATGTAGCCTACCGAACTAGGTCGTCCGCCGTCGATGTATAAGTAGCCGGTGGGGATCACCTCCAAGCTGGAACTCCGCAAGCGCGGGGCTACTTGTACGTGCTGACCGATAAGCAGTTCCGGGTTGCGCCCAGAAATCATGCTCAGAAAAAGCAAGGCATCCGCTTGCTCCGACAATTGATAGATGCTTCCCGGAAAGAGTACGATGGGCAGCTCAGTATGCGCGCGCAGGTAGGCTAAGTAGTATTCGGACTGGTTTTCGTTGATTAGGCTACCGCCCCACAAGAAGTAACTCACCCCTCCTTTAGCCGCCAACTCGCACAAGCGGAGAATAGTATCGCGCTTGGCTTTATCCGGATCAATCAGCACGGCTAATTGCTTCTGCCCACCTTGGCGAGCTTTCATTAACGATTGGTACACCATGAAATTAGCCTTGTTCTTGGCCAAAGATAGTAGATTATTACCGTAGCCCAACGTAGTATACTTACCTTGTTGCCAAAACGGATGAAGGCCATGTTATTTGCGGCGGGTTTGGGAACGCGTCTGCGACCCTACACTAATGACCGCCCCAAGGCACTGGTAGAAATCGAAGGGCAAACGCTCTTGGGGATCAATCTCCGGCGCTTAAAGTCCTTCGGGGTAGAAGAGGTTGTGGTTAACGTACACCATTTTGCCGATCTAGTTGAGGCTCATCTCCAAGCGAACGGCAACTACGGTCTGAATATACATGTTTCCGACGAACGGGGCTTACTGCTGGATACGGGCGGTGGCTTGGCGCAAGCACGCCAGTGGCTGGGCGATGCTCCTTTTCTAGTACATAATGTGGATATCCTCACGGATTTGAACCTAGCTGATTTGTACGAATTTCATATCAACCGTTGTGCGCTCACGACACTGGCTACGCGGCAGCGGGAGACGTCGCGCTACTTGGAGTTTGACACTAACGCGCGATTGGCTGGTTGGCGAAATGTCCGTACGGGCGAGCGCCGCATTAGCCGTTTGGTGGACCCCGTTCAGCTTTTCGCTTACAGCGGAATTTCGGTCATTGACCCCAGGCTTTTCGATTATTTCCCCGCGCAAGCGCGCGTTTTTTCGATTATTGATGTTTGGCTGGAAGCTGCTAAAAACGAGATACTTTTAGCGTATCCTCACGACGATAGCCGTTGGTTAGATGTCGGTAAACCGCCTGCGCTGGCACAGGCTGCAACTGCGTTTGCCGATTGGTTGGTTTAGTAATTATAGAACTTGTTTAAAAACATTTCACAATGTCTAAAATCGCCCTTTTTCTGCCACTCTTCGTACCGTACTCACCTTGATAGCCCTGCTATCAGGTTCCGTGCGTCCCTTGATTAGCACCAAAATTGCTGACTTTTGCCTATCGCAGACATTATTAAACAACTTCATAAGGCAAGCATCTGGGTAGTTGCTGAAGAGGTCGGGATTGGGGGTAAAAGAACAACTTCTTTTGCCGGTAACTGTTTTCCAGAGAAGAGTATTATTTTTGCCCGCATAACTAGATCAGCATGGTCATGACCCTTAAGGACATTCAGGCACCCATCGCCAACGAACTCCAAGCGTTCGAACAGCACTTCCGGGAGGCCATGACCAGCCCCGTTCCCCTCTTAGAGCGTATCACATATTACATTGTTAGCCGCAAAGGCAAGCAGATGCGCCCCATGTTTATTTTCTTGTCTGCCAAGCTTGTCCGCGAAATTACGGACGCCACTTACACCGCCGCTTCGCTCGTAGAACTCCTTCATACCGCTTCCCTCGTACACGACGACGTGGTGGATGACGCCAACGAGCGCCGAGGGTTTTTTTCCATCAACGCACTGTGGAAAAACAAGGCCGCCGTTATTGTTGGCGATTTCTTGCTCACGCGCGGACTGGCACTGGCGTTACGCGATAAGCAAATTCGCTTGCTGCAAATTGTCTCGGACGCTTTTGAGGCCATCGCCGTAGGGGAATTGCTACAAATCGAAAAAGCCCGCCGCCTCGACATCAACGAGGAAGTATACTACGAGGTCATCCGTCAGAAAACGGCTAGCCTCATCGGTTCGGCTTGTTCCGCAGGAGCCGCTTCCACGACGGAGGATGAGGACATCATCCAGAAGATGTACGAGTTTGGCGAAACCATTGGCATGGCCTTCCAAATCCGTGACGACCTCTTCGACTTCGGTACCACGGACGTCGGTAAACCCCTCGGCATCGACATCAAGGAAAAAAAGATGACGCTGCCGCTCATCTACGCCCTGCGCCAGGCCGACAGCGCTACTCGCAAGCGGATCATCCGTATGATTAAGCGCAGTAGCGAAGCGCCGGAAACTATCCGTACCGTCGTGGCTTTCGTCCGCGAGAGTGGCGGCTTGGATTACGCTCGTCAGGTCATGCTTGATTACCGTACCAAGGCATTTGAAATACTGCATACTTTTCCACCTTCCGAGGCACGGACTTGTTTGGAAGCCTTGGTCAACTACGTTGTTGACCGGGAGAAGTAGGCGGTTCTGCTCCTTATTTTTATTTGTGCAAGTCGAAAATTGGCTGACGTTTCGCTTTGCATTGCAAATGCTTGCGAGCCAGAACGTGGATATGATCTATTCATCCAATTCCTCAATAGCCACACTCGTATGCGCGGGCGGGGCTACATTTTCGCGCACGAAGTTGCACCACTCGCAGTCTTCTTCGCCGCAGCCTTCGTAAAATTCGTGGTTCTGGATGGCTTGGTAGCTTTTGTTTAGCAGGTCACGTACTTGGCGTACCTCCTGCGGACTAAACTCCATAGCGGCCATTGTCAGCTCGCCTTTTTTATCTAAATCAAGGTAGGAAATCTGAGCGGATTGCACCTGACGTGTTTCGCCCGTTTTGTTTTCCCACAGCAATTTGTAAAAAATGAGCTGTCGCCAGTAGTTGCCGCCCTCGGGTTGTTTGGCGTTGGCGGGTTTGAGTTTTTTGTCGTTATGACTACCGGTTTTGTAATCGACGATGCGGACTTGGCGCTCATTGAGGAGGTCAATCCGGTCAATGACGCCTTTAATGGGAATGCCGTCGACTTCGACTTGTTGAATGTTCAGTTCCGTCCGGCAGTTTTGCACCCAAGTGCTAGCAAATTGTTCGTGGTAACGCTGCAAATTGCGTTTCCCTTGGGCTAAGCGGCGCTCGTATTCCGCCGCCTCGAAGTAGGAACGTGCGTACTGCATTTCGTCCACGAAAAGCTGCACCAAGTCCGCAGCGGGGGGGAATCGCCGTTCCTCCTCTGCCAGCATTGCATTGAAGTAGCGTTGCAAGGCATTGTGCATCGCGTTGCCGTAAGAAGCGGCCGCCCGCTGAATTTGCGGTACCTGTAATACTACCTCGTAAAAGAATCGTAATGGGCAATCCAAGTAGCGGTGCCAAGTGGACACGCTGAGTTGAAAACCTTCCAGTAATTTAGCGATGGCCGAACGTTCCATGGCGGGCAGCTGCGGGCGCTCGTCCGTTTGAAGGAAGTCGATCTCGAAGGGTAGAAGTACTTCGGGTGACAGTTGGACCTCGGTTTGTTGCCACGCCTCACCCTGCTGAATCTCGTCGACGAAGCGGCAGACCTGCTGGTCTTTACCTTTGTGATTTTGTCGTGCGTAGGTGACGAAAAGTTGCTCTTTAGCCCGCGTAGCCGCTACGTAAAAGAGTCGCCGCCGCGTCTCGTCCGCAAAGTCTTGGCCAGAGAGCGTGAGCGTATCCGGCAGCGAAAACCGGCTGCTACTGTTGCGCCGACTGCCTTCCCAAGCGCGTTGGGTGCAGTCCAACAAAAAGACGGTACGAAACTCTAGTCCTTTGGAGCTGTGCGCGGTCACCAACTGTACACCGTCTTCCAATTCGATGTCCTTCCGCAAGCTCAGAGACAGTCGATTACTGTCCATCTGTTCCAGGATGCGGAGGAATTGGGCTAAGCTCAACCGTGGCTGTCGGGCCACTTCTTCGCGTACGAAGTCGAGGAAGGTTTTAGCTACTTGTACCTGCCACAAGCGGTCGGGGGCAGTCAGTACTTTACCCAGTAGGCCGCTACCGTTGAGCAAGCGTTCTACCAGACTCGGCAAGCCCAGGTCGGGTAGCTGCTGCAAGGTAGTTTCCCACCATTTTCCGACGGTTTGTAGCCACTGGCTAGCGCTGATTTGGGTGGGCCACTGCTGGGGTTGCTGCAAGAAGGCGCGCCAGCTCGGTCGCTCCTGGTACGGCTTTTGCCGCAAAGCGACGGCCAGCAGACCCAAATCCAACGGACGCAGCCCGAAACACGGATAATGGAGCATTTTGAACAAGCGATGCTCCCCACTAAACGGTTGTTGTTGCTCATCGGCGAGGTAGGCGAGCATCTCGCGCAGCTGACGAATGAGCAGGGTGTCAAGGATGTTAGTTTTGCGCCGTGTTTGGTACGGAATCCCCTGCTTATCGAGCATCCGTTGTAGCTCGGCTACTTGTTGGTGCTTGGCATAAATGACGGCCATTTCCCGCCAGGGTACCCCCTTCGCGCGTTGGGCTTGGAGTCCGCGTAGTACCCCGATGGATTCCTGGAAAGTATTGGGGTACACCCGAATTTGGGGTTGGGCCGTGACCTCGGCTCGTTCCGGCAAGGCGGCCTGCAAATCCTTGACAATACCCAGCGTCGATAGCTTGCTCGTAATGCGTTGTTCATTATGGTCGATGAGGCGTTTGGCCCCGTCCAAGATCACTTGCGTGGAACGGTAGTTGTGGTCCAGTAGCACCACCTTAATTTGCTCGCGGTAGGCTTCGTAATAGTCGACTAGGTTTTTCAAGCGTGCGCCTTGGAATTCAAAAATCGACTGGTCATCATCTCCAACGATGAAGAGGTTGGGCATATCCCAAAAGGCAGCGAGTAGGTGGAGCAGTTCGTTCTGTGCGCCGTTCGTATCTTGGTATTCGTCCACCAGAAAATAGAGGTACTGCTCTTGGTAGCTGCGCAGCAAGCGCTCGTTGGTGCGGAAAGCATCCAGCACCCACAGAATCATATCGGCATAGTCGTAGCGACGGGCTTTGGCTAGGGCTTTTTCGTAAGCGGGGAACAGCGTTACGGCACTTTCCAAAATCTCCATTCGCAGCGCTTGCTCGTCGATTTTGCTCTGCTTGAGGTCGCCTTTTTTGACGTGCCCGCGATTGACCTGGTAGCGGTATTCGGCCCGCTCGGGCAACTCGGCCAAGTAGGTGGCAATGGCCGCCCGCAGGTAGCTCGGTGTCCAGCCTTCCGTCTTCATTAACTGGAAGAGGTCGCGTAGGTGGCGTTCGTAAAACGTCGGCTGAATCTTCCCCCGCCGCAGCGGATGTTCGCCCGGCAAGTTTTCGAGTAATTGCCGCGTGATGTCGATTTGCTCTAGCTCCGTGATGGGTTCCAAACCCTGGCGACCAAATTGCGCCAAATTATCCTGAATGACGGTATTACAAAACGAATGAAAGGTATAGATATGGACCCGGTGCGCCTCCGGCCCGATGAGTTGGAGTAGCCGCTGCCGCATGGCCCGCACGCCCGCATCCGTAAACGTGAGGCAGAGGATACTCTGCGCTGAGGTGTCCGTTTCCAACAGGATATGCCCAATGCGGGACGCCAGGATGTGCGTCTTACCCGTACCCGGCCCCGCAATGACTAGCACCGGCCCTTCGATATGCTCCACGGCCTCCCGTTGCGCTGGGTTGAGGCGCGTCAGCTCTTCCTGAAAACGAGCTTGGTAATCGGCTGGCGTGGGTGTGGACATGGATGCGGATTTGGAGAGCGGAAGATAGGGAAAGCAGCCGCAATCTATGTCATCTGATCTTTGAACTGCTGCAAATGTTTGACCGCAATACTGAGATAACGTCGATCTGAAAACAATGATCTCTTCCGGTCATTCCACTCTGACAATTTAGCCAAAATAACAGTTTCATCTAGGGTGTCATACTGTGCCGATAAAAAGTGAACGGAGGATAGTAACTCTAAAGAGAAATCGGAATAAAACCCGTTTAAAAACTCAGTAGTACTGGTAGCGATAGTCTTTAATTCTTCATTTGTTTCAACAACCTTCTTGACTTCTTCAAAGCCATCACTAATCAGTAGGAGAGGATCGAATGGTTTTTTATCCATGCCGCTGTAACCCATGATATAGCTGCCGTTGAGTGTATTCAATAAGTAACGGACCTTACCCGAGTAAGGACCATAAAACTGAGGGTGAAACGCGAGTTTAAAGTATTTGGCTGCGCCGAATTTTTGTAGAAAATAGCAGACTTTCTCACTCGAAAATTCGGAAACATATTCCCCGTTTCGTACTAAATCAAAAAGTACATACAGCAATAGCGCCCGAGCGCTAGTAAGCTTGACTCTTTCTTTTTTTAGCTTTTCTTTGATTTCGCTATTAGGTTCGTAAAGATCAATTTTTACGTCAATGGGTGCCAACTGTTCGACGATCATTTCTTTGACTCTTTCCCAGTGTAGTCCACCGTTTCCGGCTCCTAGTGGTGGAATGGCAACGTGCTTAAGGTTGTTTTCACTGATGATACGTACTAAATCCATTAGTCCTTTTGCTACGTAGGCGTATTCTGATGAATTTTTCCAGTGTTTTTTCGTCGGGAAGTTGATGATAAGTTTCTCTCCGGTTTCAATATTGCTATCTCTGAAAATAAATAATTTACCAATCCGGACTTCACCTTTTTTGCAGGCTTTTGCGTAAGCCTTAAAATTGTTGGGATACGCCTTTTTAAATTGTAGCGCAATTCCCTTTCCCATCACTCCAACGGTGTTGACGGTATTCACTAAAGCTTCTGCCTGAGACTCGAAGATGTTGCCTGTGACGTAATTAATCATAATTGTATCGTGATTAAAAGTAAGCCTTTGGGAAAACTCTAA
>JBCDIR010000024.1:0-11103 GCA_038748735.1 Bacteroidota bacterium
CCACATTTGAGTTAGCTGCTGAAGCGATTTTTGTTTGACCAAAATAGTTAGGTATTTGTCTAGCAAATGGCATAAGTTATTGAGTCTTCGAGGGTGACTTTTAGGTGCAAAATCCGGCAGAAAACTTTAAACAAGTTCTATCTCAACGTTTGATAAGCAACTTTGTCAGCAACGTAAAAAATCCCGAATTTTCGCGTAAACGAAAATTCGGGATAAGTCGTAAGCTACGATTAACAGCTAAAATAAAGCCACAACGCACTAGTTCAACTGAAAGCGAACCACTACACCACCAGCCAAATCTACTCGTCTAAAGCCAATCGACGTTTTCGGAATCGTCAGACGGTAATCCGTAAACAAGCGTAGCGACAGGTTGTCATTCAACTGATACTCCGCCGAAGGCGATACACTGATAGCCGTCGTACCACGGGTCGGCTCGAAGATGTCAGCATCCAGCTTTTGTGCTACGGTGAGGTCATCGCGGAAACTGAAGTTGAACTGTAAGTCCAGATCCTGTACCCCCAGGCGACCCCCGCTGCGGCCTTGTCCCTGACGGCCACCCCGGTTGTTGCCGGTTGCTTCTTCCTCTTGTTCGCGGTTGCTGCGGCGACCTTTTTTCTTTTTACCCCCCGTTAAAAAGCCAATCTCCACGCCGCGCATCACGTAACCAATGGCCGTGGTGATTTCACGCGAACGGGTTTCCGATAGTGTTCGGTTAATCACTCCCATGGAGAGTGTCCTCGCTTGTTTATAGTCTAGTAAAATAGACAGGCTGTTGATAAACTGCATGTCTAAAGACAGGAGTGGGGCAAAATTCTCCTGAATAACTACCGTCGGAATCTCCAAACGTGAGTAGAAGTTTTGGGAAACACCGTCCACCGCTAGCGTCTCGTCTCGTAAGCCCTCCAAGTAGCGCAAAGACGTATTGTATTGGTTAATGATAAAGGTGGACTTGTAGCCGTGCGAGAGGTTGAAGCTCGCAAAAATATCTCTGAATCCGGGCAGTTTTGCTAAACCATCGTAGGTGAATCGCCAGTTCGGTCGCCAGCCCGTATTAAATAAATTTAAGTCCATCGTCCTCGGATCTTGTCCGGTGTAGGCCGCTACGAACGCTGCCAGTACCACGTCCTGTTGGTCGCGGCCGTAACCTTCTTTGTAGCCCTGGGCCGCCAGGAACTCGTCCTCGTGTGGGGTGTTGCCACCTAAGCGCTCAGAAATGATGGGACGACTGTTCTCAAATTGGTCAAACAGTTCCTTGACCTCCGTCGTATCACTCATGAACAAGGTATTCAAGGCATTATACGAAACTTGCATAGAACCTCCGTAAATGGGGGCAAAGTGCTGCAAACCATTCGGGTCATTCTTGTCCCGAACCTGGAAACCTTCTAGGTAGTTTTCGGTGAACGAACGATTGGCTTCAATCTCCACGCGGAAATCCTCAAACGGCTCTACGGTCAAGCGAGCGTCGAAGCTTTCACTGAAATTCTGGATGACGTCACGGGCGTGCCAGGGGTTATCCGTGATCCACTGTCGGTTGTTGTAGAGCCAATCGTTGGCCACGGGGTTGCCCGCGTTGGCCGCCGCGCGGTCTGCATCACTCAGCGTTCGTATATTCGGCTGCCAACCCGCTACAAAGCCCCAACCCGGTGCCTCGAAACCGGAAGACATCCCCAAAAAGCGAGTCTGTGGCATAAAGCCCGGGACGACCGTCTCGAATGTTTGCGAATAATTCAGTCGAAACTTTCGCACCATCATCAGAAAACGTACCGCTGTTTTTACGCCCGGATTGATCTTGTCCTTCTTGCGTTTACTGGACGACGCTTTATCATCGTTTCTACCGTTGCGGCTGCTGCCACTACGGGAGCTGCCCCGTCCGCGTCCGCGGCTCGGTCGATTGTATTTCTTCAAAAACGGGAACTGGTCGTACAGTTTGGTAAAGTTCAGGTCTGCCGTGATTTGACGGCGTTGGTTGTTCTGAATGATATTACCAAGACTATCCGCATTGACGGCAGCGGCGGCCCAGTTGTAGCCCGCTTGGTACTGCGCCCGCACCTGTACCCAGTCCATGTACGGTAGGTAACGAATCGGTAAATTCCAACTGACACTCAGGTTGTGATTGTAGTTTTTAGGACGACCAAAGTTCAGTACGTTATTGATGATACTATCGCGGCGGTATTCTCGCACATCCGTAATGGTTGGGTCTTCGGCGATCCGGGCTTCGTCCGGCTCGTCGATAGTAGCGTAGTGCATCGCGTTGAAATTGATCTTCAAGGCGCGCGTCAAATCCCAGCTGAGGTCATAGTTACGATCCCAGGTGAAACGTTTGTTGTAAAACTGGTTGAACCGCTCCTGCACCCCCGCAAAGCGGTACTGCGTGATGGCAAAACGACGATTCATAATGGTACTGAACGAGAAGCTGTTCGGCAAGGGATTGAGGTTGATCTCTTTGATCAAACGCAGCGGTTTGGCCTTGATGCCCTTGAACGGTTCAATGTACTTGGTCGGTCGGCTGTACTGATAATCTACCGAGCCGGTATGTTCCCGCCGCACGTCGCTAGAGATGAAGGGGTCCGACTCTACCGTTCGGTTATAGGCGTAGCTAGCGCTAAAGTTTTCAATGCTCCAGGGTTTAGGAGTACCACCGCCGCCACTGTTCGGATTAGTTTTGCGGACGTTTTCCAGGGAAATAGTGGTAAAATTGGTAATATCCTGCGCCTGTTCTCGAATCGAATCACGCTCGAATCGGGTCTCCCCCTGAGCAATCTTTTCGGTGAGCTTCAAATCCGTATCGTAGGGGTCGAACTCTGGCGTGGCGGTCGTATTGGAATGCTGTACGTAGAGGGGTAAACTCAGCCCCCAACGCTCCGGTGTAAACTTCGACATATCCAGCGTAGCGGAGAGATCGTAGCCCGTTATCCGCTCCCGGCTGCGTTCCATTACACTATTATCCAGGGCACCGAAACCGATACCACTGAAGTTACCTGCTATTGTAGCGGAACCCAAGTCCGCCAGCGTAAAGTCTACCCGTGCTAAGGCGGCTACCCCACCTTGTTCGTTAAGACCCGTCAGGCGGAGTTCGTTGGCCCAAACTTCAACATTGAAGTCTTCGGGCATACTGCTTTTGGGATTACGCACCCCAATCATCATCACCTTGACGAAACCGAGGTTGGGGTTACCCTTCACGCTAATAGTGTGTTCCGTACCCGCTGCGTCAGCAATGTAGGTTTGCCTATACAGGCTGTCCTTTTGAAAGCTTTCGTCATTACGCTGCAGTTTGAGGTCTTTCAGTACCTCTAGGGGAAAGTCAAAATTATTCTCCGGCCGCCAGACCTCGTTGCGGTAGACCTCCAGATTGGGTTCGTCAATGCCCGCTACCGCTTCCGGGCGGGAAATTTTCAGCGGAATTTCGTATTCGTAATAATTACTCTCGAAGTCGCTACCCATCCGCATGAACATCGTCAATTCATCATCATTGAGGTCATTATCAGGATCATTACGCCGCTCTGCGTGGACAAACATTTGTAGTTTGTCGTAGAGGCGAAAGTCCATTTCTGTATACTTGAAGACCGCTTTTTGCTTTTCGTCACACAGCCCATCAATTCGCATAGCTAGCGATTGCTCATTCTGCAAAGCGTTGAATACCCCCAGCGACTGCTCGCGCTGAATACCGATGGGCAATACGTAGTTAAAGGGACGCTTGCCGGAATTTTCCTCAATATTGACCGCGTCAATTTGGAAGCTTCTTCCAATGTCGTCCATCCCACTAGATTCTGGGCAAGCCTCAAATCTAGTGTATTCCCGCCACTGGCTGCGTACCAGTTCCAAACTAGCAAAACGCAACATGGTTGGTGCCTGAAAATCCTTCATGACCATCCGCATGAAACGCACAGACCGAAGGCTCCGGTCAAAACCGTTCACATTGGTGATGTAGTCCTCATCGACCAAGCGCAGTGGAATCCGGTAGCGGTACCAAATGCGGTTGGAGCCGCCCACGTCTTCGCGCCGGTCCGTGATGAAGGGGTTGCCCGTCGTCAGAATTTCCCGTGGGTTCAGGGGGTCTTGCTCAATGGGGACCCGTATTTGCAGGTAAGACTCGGAAATGTTTAGCGTATTATCCCGATCCAAATCCTCGGAATCGGGGATGTTGGTACCGGCTTGGCGCAAATTAGTGCCATTGTTAGCTCCCGAGTTCCCGTGCGGATTGTTGAAGCGGCGGTAACGTTCCCGCAGGCGGTCGTCGCCGTCAAAAACACCTTCGTCACCGTAGAATACGAAATCATCGTTAGAAACGTCATCCCGAACTAGATTAGCAGCCTGCGGGTTTTCCATGCTGAGGGCATCGAAGTAGTCGTCGTAGAAATCTAACTCTTGCGCATTTGTCAAACCATCTAGGCCGACGTCCTGTAATTGGCGGGTAACTTCGTTGTTGTCAAAAGCACGCGTGACTTGCTGACCTACGGGTACGAGTCCCCAGGGGGTTTCGTCCGTGGGGCGCCCCGGATTACTCGGACCGGGTAAGCCGTTTTCAAAGAACCGCCGCGAATCCTGTAGAATATCTTCCGATACATTACCCAGGTGGAAGTAAAGGTTACCTTCCTTTAGCTCACCAAAAGCCGTCGCCTGGGTAGCGTCCGTCGTATCCAAGAAGGGCGAGAGCATCCAGAATTCGATGAATTCGATATTCGCCGTCTGGAAGTCATTGGTCGTCAGCGAGCGCATGATACCGCCCCAGCGCGAACCGGGGTCTTTGAGTTTGACCGGGTTGAGTGGATCGCCACTATCTAAGGTTACCCCAGCCGAAAAGCCGTCGACTCCGTCGGGGGTATCGAAATTGTAAGGGCCGCGTTCATCGGGGAAGTACGATAGGTCAAATACCTGTATGTTGGCCTGTTGGGTAGGTTGTACGTTTAGGTTGGGGAATACCTCTACTTGTGGCACTACGCTGGTGTAGGGGTCCCGGTTATCGTCTCCCTGTCGGGCGAGTGGATCAATGCGGTACCAATTGATACGCGCCCGGTTGACACCACTATTTGTTCCTATTTCTACCGACTCGGGAAAGAGCATAGTTTGATTTTGAGGAATACTAGCTAAGAACCACTGGTTAGTCGGTTGACGTAGGTCAATCGTGCTGGCACTACCTTCAAAATCGTCTACGTAAACGATACCGTCGCGGTCGTCCCGGTTCTGGTTAATCGCGCGGGAGTGTCCGGGGTCCAGGGCGGCTACTTCCGCTACTACGTCAATGGCCGAGGGAGCCGTGGTGTTGTAAAACGGTAGTTTATCCAGCGCCCGCGTCAGCCACGGTGCCTCCTGGTTCATGGTGAAGTCGAGACCGTAAATGCGGTTGTTAATGGGGTCGTCCCCGAAGTTCACCTTCGGCGTAAACGGACGCTCGAAGAGGTTCAAGAACGTAGCACCGATGTTGATATTATCACCAAAGCCGTCGTAGTCGGCCCGCACCCCGAGCATGGTTTTGTTCTGCAGACCAAAAACGGTATTGTCCTCAAAGGAAACGTTGATGGGTGCTCCCGAGCTAAGGATAGCGTCGTTCAAAATCCGCAAGCGACCGGTAGAATAGTCTACGGTATAGTCCTGACCTTCTACCAGCATGGTTCCCCCCGCCGATACGGTGACCGATTCCGGCGGAATATTGAAGGCACCCAGCGATATTTCCGAAGAAACGGAAGATTTGTACTGCCCTCGTAGTACGTAGCGGTTTCTTTCCGCAGATTCTACTGCTTCAAATGGGGTACGGTCGTAGAGCTCGTCAAATACGTAGATGGAGTCTTCCGGAAGGTTGACCCTTTCCGAAATGAAATCACCGAATGGCTCTAATACAGGGAAGATGATTTTTCCGTTATCCGGTAAGATGGTCACACCGGGAACAAAATCAAATACCCCGTCGGGTTGGGGGTCGCCTTGTACATTGAGGCGGTCCAGGTTGAAAACGCGGATCAGGGGAATATTCGCTAATGGGCTAGTGGGTAAAAAGCGCTTAAAGCCTTCACCGGGATCCTCATACTGTACATCAAAGCGAAAATCCTCTTGTCCAATCTGGTAGCCGCCGATGGAGTAGACGTTCTTCATCATCAGGTCCCACATTTTCAGCTCGACGCTATTGGTAGTACTCTTCAGCATTTTAGCGTACATGATCTGGGGGGTCTGGGTACTATCTACGGCCACGTCGGAGGTAGTGGCGGGGTTAGAACCCACCACTAAAATTTTGTCTTTGTAGCGCGCCTCGAAGGTGACGGCTAAGACCTGAGCCGCCTGCAGCGGAGTATTTAAAGAAATGAAACCCAGTTGGGGGTTGTAAGTATAATCGCGAGGCCCCAGGCGAACGGCATTAACGATCTCAAAATCTTTGCTGGATTCTAGCCCTCGGTTACGTAAGCGGCTGATGACTTCATCAATAGCCGCAGTAGAGTCATTGACGAGGGGGAATAAATCATTCTGGCGGTTGTCGGGTAGTGGCAAACCGTCGCAGATTTCGTTGAGGTTTGGTTGCGGGTCAGGGTTGACACGGCCAGGGTTTTGGAGTACGTCTGCTTGCGCTTCTCCCAAGTCCGTCAGCGCTACGACGTCCCGTACATTTTCTACCTCCGTTTGCAAATTCGTCACCCACACTTGCAGGTTGGTGATATTGATGAGGCTGTTGATTTGGGGCAGGTTTTGCAGTGCTTGCTCGAAGTTGTCCCGGTGGTAATGGGAGAGGAAGAAGTGTCGGTTCTCGTCGTAATTACTCGCTCGTACCTCAAATTCTGTGACTTGGCTGCCCCCTTCGATGGTGATGTTCTCGTTTTCGGATTGTTGCTGCGAAGCCAGGGCCGTCACGCGGAGGTGACCAAACTGCAATTCGGTTTTCAAACCAAAAAGACTCTGTGCGCCCTGAATCAACTGACCGCGCAAGGGCAAACTCACGTTACCCGCCTCAATTTTTTTGAGAATATCATCTTCGCCAAAAGCGTCGCTATTGTAGTCGAGCTTGATTTGGTTATCGAAGTTGAAAGTAGCTTGCGTGTTGTAAGAGGTGTTGAGCTTTAGCTTCTCGCCAATCTGCCCCGTCACGTTCATCTGGATGGCCATGTCGAAGTCGAAGCCGCCGTTGGTCTGTTGCCGCTGCGTTAGGACGGGATTATTGACCCGTTGATAGTCAAAACCGAAGGTTAGGTCAATACTACCCTGGGGTTGGATGGAAATCTCGTTGCCCCCAAATAAACGGTCAATTAGGTTAGATTTAACGTCGATGCCCGCTAGGGGATCGTCCAGTTTAAAGCCGTCGCCGCGTTGAAAACCGCCCAGTTGGTCGAAGTAGAGCTTTTGGTCCCGCTTGCGTGTCAACTCCATGTAGTCGTCGAAGGAAACGTAGGTGGGCGGGCGGAAGAGCGTCTCGCCAATGCGTTCCGTCACGATGTACTGGCCCGTCTCGGGGTCGAATTCGATGGATTGCTCCACCGCACTGGGGTCGTTGAGATCGAACGGATTATTACTGGGGTCCGTGATGAAGTCCCCCTGGCGGTCTTCCAACTCGGGAATGGTGTCGGTCGTCACTTGGGCGCGCACGATGCTGGTCTGGTAAGGGTCGTCCAATTCGTGACCACCAGCCCGGAGACGATCCTGTAGGCCCAACAGTAGGGCAACTAACAGTATACCGACCCACAGGGCACGGGGTGATTTTCCAAGCAAGTGGGCTGCGTGCGCAGACAACTTGCGTATGCTGGAGAGTAGAGATAGTTTTGTCATTGTTCCAATCAGATAGTCAAACACTTCAAATCCTAACTTCTAACGATTAGGTGAGGCAATCGGGATAGCGTAGTTAAATTTTAACAAGGTCAGGCAGACAATTCCCGCAGGGCCTGCTTAATGAGGACCTCCGAACTGTCAAGGGATTGTTGTTGTCTTATCAGGCGGTTGAGCACCCGCTGCACCTGCGGACGGGCGAAACCCAGTGCTAATAAAGCAGATAACGCCTCCTCGCGCAGCGTATTGTTCTGGGCAGTAGCAAGAATGGGCGTTTCGCCGCTATCTTTCAAAACTTTGTCTTTGAGGTCCAAAATAATGCGTTTAGCGGTCTTGGGACCAATGCCTTTCACGCGCTTGAAGGTGGTCACGTCTTCGCTGATAATGGCGGCCCGCAACTGGTCCGGCGTCAGCGACGAAAGCGCAATCTGAGCCGTTGCCGGGCCTACGCCACTTACCGAAATCAGCAAGCGAAACAAATGCCGTTCCGATTCCTCGGAAAAACCGTAGAGCGTATGCGCGTCCTCCTTGATTTGGAGGTGCGTCAGGAGGCGAACCTGCTCCGCTTTTTCGATCTGCGCGTAAGTGTGTAAGCTGATATTGACATGGTAACCGATACCACCCGTTTCCACCACCACGAAGGTCGGGTTCTTAAACGTCAACGTCCCTTTGATGTAGGTAATCATGTTGAAAGGCTTAACCCCGTTGCCGCTGGGGGAGTAGTTATTTCTCTAGTAGATAATACAAGCGCTCCGTTATCCCACGTTTTGCTAAAATCAAAATCCGGGATAAATCCCGTTTTTCGGCGCGCAAAGATAGCTAAATTCCGAGGGATTGCTTTATTTTGGATTTCTCAATCCCGTGTCCATGTACAGATTCTTATTGCTATTCGTCTATTGCTTAGTTTGTGGAGTAGCCTGTAGCCCGACTAGCTCGGAACCGGAGGCTACGCCCGTCTTCGCCGATTTCTACGTCCGCTACCTCGCCGATGCCCAACAGTTGCGGGCGCAGGCCAAGTTTAAGACGGGTGATTCTTTAGCGGTAGCCCAGCCCTTACCTTTCCCCCGGGGGGTCGCGTTTCAGGGAAGTAACCTACAGGAAAAAAGCCTGGCTTCCGTACTGCGCTACGAAAGTAGTCGCACCCTAGCTTATACAACGCCCCTGCGCTTCACGTTCCAATTGCCGGAGCAGACGGAACAAACGACGATTGAGGTGGATATGGTTGGGTTGGATACGTTTACCATTACCCAGGCTTCCGTGCAGGACGGTCTCCGCCTGGAAATCAATACGGAACTAAAAGATAGTGAATCTTTGGTACTGTTCTTTACCAATCCCGATGGGGAAGCACGCACCATCATCCGTCAGGGGCCGTCGCGTTTAAAGCAATTGTTTATTGCTCCGGACGCTTTGGTTCACTTTGTACCGGGTGATTATCGCATGTATATTGTTAAGCGGCAACTAGTTGAAGAGCAGCAAGGCGAATTGTCCTACCAAGCGATAGTGGAATATTATACGAAAGAGGTAGCGTTTGCTATTGAGCAGTAATCTGCGGTCACTACTTAATCAACTTCATAAAGGTTCCCACAAACCAGTTAGAATCCGACTTCGTGAGCCGTTCCAGGGTAGAATCGGCTTTGCTACTGAAGAGCTTAATGTCGCGGATGACGTCGGTGAAAGCCTCGGCGTCTTTGCCTGCACCTTGTACGTCGGACAGCTCGTCCAGGATGTTGAGGATGGGTTCCAGCTCCCGCTTTTTACGTTGGGTGATGATGCACTTGACGACCTCCCACATGTCCTTTTCGGCAATGAAAAACTCCTTGCGTTCGCCGGGTTTGAGTTCCTTGTGTACCAGACCCCAGTCGATGAGCGCACGTTTGTTCATATTGGCGTTGCCGCGGGAGATTTGCTGTTGCTCCATGACCTCGTCAGCAGAAAACGACTCGGGTGAAACCAGCAGGAGCGCATGGATTTGCGCCATCGTCCGGTTGATCCCCCAACTAGATCCCAAAGTACCCCAGGATTGTAGAAACTTCTGCTTGCCTTCGTCGAGTGTCATACGCGGTGTTTTTTCTTTTCAGAAAAAAATGAAAGAGTTATGGCTATTCAAAAGAAAATAGCCGCAAAATGTTCAGTTCTTGCGACTATTTTCTGCTGAGTTTCTCTACTAATAATGCTAAGCGGAGGCGGTCGGCTTGCGCTTCCGTCGCGTTTTGAATAGGTTGACAATCTCTTTATCCGTCAGGAACTGGAAGTCGAGGAAGGTGGCCGAAACGAATTTCTTGATGTCTTGGTAGTCCTTGCCGCGCTTGTCCGTGTAGGTCTTCAGTAGCTTGCGTACGTAGCGCATGGACAGTTCCTTCAAGTCCTGGTTAAATTGCTGATTGCCGAAAAGGCCCATGTACACCGCAAACAGTTTCGTGATGTCGAAGTAGGCTGTGTAGTCCGAAGTTTCGAGGTTGTTGACGAAGGTCTTGAAGTAATTGAAAATCGTGCGCCGGATGCCCTCGTTGAAAGAAGACAGCCCCTCGTGGTTGAGGTAAACACTGCGGATGTTTTCTTGGGTACTTTCGTTAGTGTACCCATCGTTGTGGATGGTTTCAATGACGGTAAAGTACTCACTCAGGTCATCCTTGATGGAACGGTCAATGAGACCCGCGAGGCGTAAATCTGCTGCGGGGGTCAGCTCAATATCTTCCCGGGGGTGTAGACTGAGGAGGAACTGGAGAAGCACCTCGTCGGCCTCCGCTAATTCCTTTCTGCTGGCGTTGATCGACTCCGCTAGGCGCTTTTGTTGTTCGTCTTCGGGCGTGACGAAGGCACCATACAACGCGCACAGCTTAAGGTGTTCTGGCGTACCAATCAGCTCTTTGTTGGTAGCAAAATCATCCATCGGCGGGTAGAGCGAAGTATTATCACTCTGGTGATTGATGCGGTACGCTAGAAAGCGCTCCAAAGCCGGGTATTCAATGGTCAGTTCAGCTGCCGTAGTCGGGAAGACGATGGACAGAAAGTTCTCGTTGCGGAACTGGCGCTCGTAGCGGGCGTAGTCCTTTTGGCGTTCTTCCAGTACGCGTAAACGGTCGGATTTGAGGCCCTGTAAATAGTTACGTACCCGCTTGTTGGTGATACCCGCAATCAGATTCGTCACCCAAATATCGCTGCTGAGGGCGAAGCCAATTTGGATCGTTTGTCCAATCCGTTTTTTGAGAATATCGAAGTTGGCCGAATTACAGATGTTGAGCAAAATCGCCTGGAAGTGATCTTGCGGCCGAATGTACTTGTAGCGTGCGTTGATGGTACCGCGCAATACGCTGAAGCCCAGGATACGTGGTAGGAATAAGCCCTCAAAAGCGGGGTCCAACAAAA
>JBCDIR010000025.1:0-11012 GCA_038748735.1 Bacteroidota bacterium
CCCCCTTGGTATGCAGAAAAACTAACTTTAAATGCTGATCAAACAGCAGCATTAATCTGCATCAATTAAAGGTATTTTATCTATTCCCAACCAGTGGATGTGAGTTTTCCCTATCCCAAGCAAAATACATCCACACTTCTTTGTTTGATAGAAAGCCCGGACTTGTCCGGGCTTTCCTGTTTTTGGTTGTTTACCATTCAGTTTTGACAATAACTAACGACGACTTTACGTATATTGGACATACATTTCCAACTTCACAAATCGTATGAAAACCGTCATCAAAAGACTGTTCTGGCTAACTGTCTTCCTCCTCGTTTTAACCCTCGGTACGCTGGTGGTCATTACCAGTTTCTTCCAGGACGAGATCGGGCAGCGCATCACGCAAGAGTTGAACGCTATGCTGGAAACGGAGGTCCGCATCGGTGGCTTCGAGTTATCGGTCATACGTACCTTTCCCAGCTTGGGCGTCAACCTGCAAGACGTAGCCATAGACGGTACAGACGGTCAACTGCTGCTCTCCGCGGGCGAGTTGTCGTTTCGCGCGGGCTTACTGAGTTTATTGGGGTCAGAATTAGCGCTGAAAAGCGTAGTGCTCAGCGACGGAGAAGTGAACCTGAAAACGGACCGTCGCGGTAGCGTCAACTACGATATTCTCAAAACAACGAAGGATACCGAAACCAGCACCGGTAGCACCGGGACCATCCAGCTGGAAGAAGCACGCATCAGCAATATGCACTTCCGGTACGTAGATATGCAAGCGAATCAGTCGGGGCGCTTGCGGATTGAGAAGGCGCTCTTTTCCGGTGCTTTTGCGGCGGATGAATACGAGTTGGATAGCGAAGCCGAGTTGTTTTTCTCGGAGATCATCAGTGAAGGGGATCGCTTGTTATTTCAACAACCACTGCGTTACCAAACCCGCGTAGAAGTCGACGCGGCCAAGGGACGCTACACCATCCAGGCGCTCGAAGCGGAACTGGGCGACCTGCCCCTCTTGGCCAGCGGCTTCGTGGACGTTCTACCTAACTTGACGCACGTAGATTTGTCCATTGCCAGCAACGGTGGACAGCTGCAAGACGTACTCCGACTCGTACCCAGCAGTTACGCCGAAACCCTCGCGGGTATTGAAACCAGCGGAGAATTCAATCTCAGTGCCGTAGTTAAAGGCAATGCTAGTGAACAGGAAACTCCGCGCGTAGACGTGGACGTGACCTTCGCCGACGGGCGCGTGTACGGAGACCGGGTCAGTGGTAAAGTACGGGACCTCGGTTTCGTGGCTAGTTTTACCAATGGAGAGCGGCAGAACGAGCGCACTTCCAAGTTGTTGATCGAAAATTTGCGCGGCGAATTGGAGGGCACTCCCTTCGCCATGGACCTGAGCGTAACGGACTTTTCTAATCCGCTCATTGAATGGACAGCCAATGGCCACTTGCCACCGGGCATCATCGTCGGTTTTCTGCCCGATGAAACCATCACCGCAGGAGACGGTGATATAGAGTTGACCAACCTAAAGTTACAAGGTCGTTATAACGACATGCTCAATCCTGGCCGCATCAACCGCGTCAAAATGGGTGGACAGCTCACTTTTGACGGTGCTAGTTTGACCATCAACGAGCGCGAGGCGCGTATTCCGGAAGGAACGTTTCGGTTACAAAACAACCAGTGGACCGTTGAGGATCTGCGCTTACAAGCACCGGATACGGACATCCTCTTTCGGGGTACGGCCAGCAATATACTGCCCGTTCTCTTTGCGGATTCGCTCAATTCGCAGCAGGCCCGCCTCGACTTTGATCTCCTATTACAAGCAGAAAGAATCGACCTGGAAGAGTTGCTAGCGCTCGGCGCTCCTAGCGAAGCAACCCAGGCCGCCGCCACAACGGAAGCGGAGCAAGCCGCCCTCCAAACCGCCGAAATCGTCCAGCGGGAGCGGACCACCAAACTACTCAACGGCCAATTTCAGGTGGACATCCGGCAATTCACTTATGGTAAACTCGCGGGCGAAGATTTCAAAGGGGAACTGCGCTTTGCTCGGGGCAAAATGGAAATCGAGGGTCGCACGCAAACCATGAATGGCACGATTGATTTAGTGGGGGATATGACGTTCAGCAAGCGCCCCAAGCTAGAAGCCAGACTGACCTGCGACGACGTGAGCGCCTACGAATTTTTTCATCAGACGGACAACTTCGGTCAGGATGTACTCGTGGCGGACAACCTCAGTGGCGAATTGGACGCGCGCATCCTCATCCAAGCGTTCTTTGCGGAGACGGGGGAGTTTCTAACGGATAAATTGCGTGTTTTGGCGGGACTCGGTATCCAGGAAGGCCGTCTGAGAGACTTTAAAATGTTGGAGGATTTTTCCACTTTCGTGAACGTCAAAGACCTGCGTGATATTCGTTTTAAAAACTTGGAAAACTTCCTTGAGGTTCGCAATGGTCGTCTCCACCTGCCCGTCATGTTTGTGCAAAGCAACGCCCTCAACCTCACCATCAGTGGCGAACACAGTTTCGACAACGACATCGAGTATTACCTCAAAGTCAACGCCGGGCAAGTACTCATGGATCGCTTCCGCCGCCACGATCCCAGCCTGCGCCCCAAGCCCGCCCGCCGCAGCGACTTCTTCAACCTCAACTACGCCATCCTCGGCGATTTGGACAACTTCAACGTCAAATCCAACCGCAAACGCGTACAACGCGATTTTCAAGAAAGCGAACGCCGCAAGCAGGAAATTCGCGCCGAGTTAGAACGCAAATTCAGTACCGTCATCGAACTCGTCGAAGAACCTGCGGACTGGCGCGACATCCCCGAATACCGGGAAGACCCCAATAGCACCGAACCCGAGTTTTTAGACATGGAAATTGACGGAGGAGGGTTTTGATTAGGGGCCGTCCCTGCGCTGCGCTGGGCACCGCGTGTTTCGCTGCGGGGCACTATGCCCCTACGCTGCACCCGCTCGTCCTTGCGCGGTCCCCGCGCCGCCGCCTGCTTCGCACGCGCTACGAGTACCACTTTAGTCACCACCGCAGGTTCGTCGTTGATCCCTAGTCGGCGATAGCCAGAGCAATTAAGTTTTGAGCACGCTAGTTATCCACTGCTTTTCCGTTAAATACAGCACGACCAACGACCCCCAAAAACCAACCGTATTCAGCCCCAGGGTATACCCCAAGCCTACGGGCAGCCACCCGCGTAGACCTACGCAGAGCGCCCAAGTACCCACGCCCAGTACTAAGTAATACGCCATCCGCCCCAGCGCGTAGGGTACGGGCCAGTGCTTATACGTGAGCCAGTACGTGGTCACGCACATCGTGAAAAAGCACGCTAGGCTGGCCCAGGCGGGTGCGTAAATCGTCAGGCTAGGAATGAAGAGGATATTGATGCCTAGCGTAATTACCGAACCCAGGATGGCCACCTTCCCACCCAGATGCGTTTGATCGGTAAGTTTGAAACCCATGGAAAAATTGTAAAACAAGCCCAGAAAGAAGTTGGCGATCAGCAGAATCGGTAGGATGCCTAGCCCTTGCCGGAAATCTTCCCCCAGAAAGTACTGGATTAAGTCTCGGTAGAGCATGATACCCAAAAACGCAAGGCTACCTACTAGGGCAAAAGCACGTGCCACGTCTGCGTAGATTTGCTTGTCATTAGACTGCCCCGATTGGCGAAAAAAGAAGGGTTCCGCCGCGTAATTGAACGCCTGGACGAACAGATTCATCAGTACGGCCAGCTTCGCCGCCGCCGCGTAGATGCCCCCCAGCGCAAAGTTCTCCTCCGCCGTTCCCGGACCGAGTAGTTTCAACAAAGGAGTACCAATCAGTTGGTTCACTATCCCCGCTACGCCTGCTAGTACGAGCGGTAGGGCGTAGTGCAACATCTTGCGCCACAGCGCCGTCGCAAATTGCCAAACCACGCCACGGTACAGCGGCAATAACCACAGCAACGTAACCCCACTAGCAATGACATTGGCGAGAAAGTAGTAGCTGATGCGCGCCTCCTCGGCGTACCAAGTAGTGGCCCAAGTAACGCCACGATTTGCCCACTGGGGCAACCACTTCAGAAAGAAAAATACGAGTACAATATTCAGTCCAATGGCCGCCAGCTTGATCGTCGCAAAGCGCACGGGTCGATTCGTCAGCCGCAGCCGCGCAAAAGGAATAGCTGCCACAGCGTCCAGCGCTACAATGACCAGCAAAAGGTGAAAATAATGTTCCATCCCCGGCTCCAACAGCCAGTTGGTTAGCCAGGGCGTAAGTAAAAATAGTAGACCCGTAAACAGCAAGGTCGTCGCTGCAATCGACATCGTCGCCGTAGTGAAAACGGTAGCCGCATCCCAAGTGTCGTCCGTCTGTCCACCCCGTGCGAAGCGAAAGTAGGTCGTCTCCATCCGGTAGGTATACAGCACCAAAAGCAGCGCAATCGCCGTAAAGACAATATTGATAATGCCATAATCCTCCGGCGAAAAGATCCGCGTCAAATAGGGCGTTAATATCCCCCAATTGACCACGCGCCCCAGAATACTACTCAGTCCGTAAACCGCCGTTTCCCCCGCTAATTTTTTGATTAATGACATATTGCAAAGGTACAATAATGAACATGCTCGCGAGGATTTGTAATCCGAGCATCTCACCACCTCACCACCCCACCACCTCACCAGCGCGAAGCGCACCTCCCCACCTCAAATAAGCCCTTCCCGAATCAAATCGTGCAAATGAATCACCCCCAGATAACGTCCCGCCGGATCGACGACGAGCAGTTGCGAGATACTGTGCGTACGCATCTGTTCCAGTGCTTTGACGGCTAGCGCTTCGGCCACAATGGTTTTCGGCTGAGCGTGCATCAGATCACGGGCGTGGAGGTCCTTGATGTCCCAACCCTTTTCGAGCATCCGCCGGAGGTCGCCATCCGTGATGATACCCAACAGTTGATCTTCTTGGTCTACTACTGCCGTTGCGCCCAAGCATTTGGCCGTCATTTCGATGATGCTGTCCTGTAAACTGGTGCTGGGGTAGACCTTAGGTTTGGCGTTTTGTAAATACACATCACCGACGCGTAGGTACAGCCGTTTACCGAGCGCCCCACCGGGATGATACTGCGCAAAATCGGACGAAGAGAAACCACGCAAAGCCAGGAGCGCCATGGCTAGCGCATCGCCGAGCGCCACCTGAGCCGTAGTACTAGCAGTAGGGGCCAGGTTATTCGGGTCCGCTTCTTTGTCAACGGGCGTCAGCAGCAGAAAATCAGCTTGGCGCGCCAGGGAGGAATCCGCTCGGGCCGTCATACCGATGAGCGGATTACCCAAATGCTTGACCAAAGGAGCTAGTACCTTGACCTCCGCCGTTTCGCCACTTTTTGATAAACACAGTACCAAATCGTGCTGCCGTACCATGCCCAGATCGCCGTGAATGGCATCCGCCGCGTGCATGAAAATTGCGGGGGTACCCGTAGAGTTGAGGGTAGCGACAATCTTCTGCGCGATTAGCGCACTCTTGCCAACTCCCGTGACGACCAAGCGCCCCAGGGAACGGTAGATCGCTTCCGCGCAGGTAGCAAAGTCTTCGTTGATGGAAGGCAACAGCCCCGTTATCGCCTCGGCTTCGATGCGGAGGCAATCGCGGGCGGTAGTGAGCAGTAAATTCAGGGTGGATGGGTCCAAAATATGGGCTTAAAATGGTTAGTATCTGCTAGTTATCTCGCAAATTGAACAATTGCTGCGGAAAAACCACCAAAGCAACCCAGAAGTGTCGGATTTTTCCTATATTTAAACACTCAAAACACACCTAGCCTAACCAAATTTGGTTTTAACCAAGTTATTCCAAAAAAGCGTCGGTGACTTACCGCTCGCTCCAAATACGGGAACTTCGAGGAGTCTAATTTGCGCTGCAAAATTAGCCAAATTCTAGAGGAAAAGACTTTTAAAATGACTGTGACCAAGCATACCTTGCACGATGCCCTGGCCGAAAATTTTGGCTTCGATAAATTCAAGGGCAATCAAGAGACCATTATAGAGAGTGTATTAGCTGGAAAAGATACGTTCGTAATTATGCCCACTGGCGGTGGTAAATCGTTATGTTACCAACTGCCCGCCCTCATGTTGGAGGGAACGGCACTGATTATTTCGCCGCTCATTGCCCTGATGAAGAATCAGGTAGATTCCATCCGCGGCTATTCCCAGCGGGACGAAGTGGCTCATTTTCTAAACTCTTCGCTGACCAAAGCGCAGATGAAACAGGTCAAACAAGACATTACCGATAGTAAGACAAAGCTGCTCTTTATCGCGCCCGAAACGCTGACGAAAGAAGAAAATATCGAGTTTTTTCAGCAAGTCAACGTCTCGTTTGTCGCCGTCGACGAGGCACACTGTATCTCCGAATGGGGGCACGATTTTCGGCCAGAATACCGTCGTATTCGTGCCATGCTGGACGCCATCGGTACGAATATTCCGGTCGTTGCGCTCACGGCTACGGCCACGCCTAAGGTGCAGTCGGATATTGTGAAAAACCTCGATATGGAGGAACACAATACCTTCATTTCCTCCTTCAACCGGGATAATCTGTACTACGAAGTACGCCCGAAAGCTAAGAAAGAACAGACCGTTCGGGACATTATTCAGGTGGTCAAAGGGATGAACGGAAAGTCGGGTATCATCTACGTGCAAAGCCGTAAATCTGCCGAACAAATCGCCGAAGCATTGGTCGTCAACGACGTGCGGGCTGCTCCCTACCACGCGGGTTTGGACGCCAAAACACGTAGTAGTACCCAGGATGCTTTTTTGATGGAAGACTGTGACGTTATCGTGGCTACGATTGCCTTCGGAATGGGCATCGACAAACCCGATGTACGCTTCGTTATCCACTACGATATTCCGAAAAGTATTGAAAATTACTACCAGGAAACAGGCCGTGCGGGCCGCGATGGACTGGAAGGGCGCTGCATCGCTTTTTATAGTTATAAGGACATCCTGAAGCTCGAAAAATTCCTACGGGATAAGCCCGTAGCCGAGCGAGAAATGGGTGCGCAACTCATGCAGGAAGTGATGGCTTACGCCGAAACAACGGCCTGCCGTAGACGTTTCTTACTACACTATTTTGGCGAAGAATTTGACGATAGCGATTGCCAAAAAATGTGCGATAATTGTCGTTTTCCCAAGGAAAAAATAGAGGTCAAAGACGAGGTGGTGATCGCCCTCAAAGCTATCCTCGAATTGGACGAAAATTACGGTATCAAAACTTTGATTGACTTCGTCATTGGTAAGGAAACCAAGGAGATCAAAGACTTCCGCTTCAACAAGCGCGCTGGCTTCGGTGCAGGTAAAGGCAAGGATGATACTTTCTGGAGTAGTGTGTTTCGACAAGCGATGCTCAATGGTTTGATTTACAAGGATATAGAGAGTTACGGGCTGCTGAAAATGAAGCCGGCAGGACACGCTTTTATTGCGCATCCAACTAGCTTTATGATTCCGATTGACCACAATTACGAAGCGGAAATGGCCGAAGCGCGCCTCGAAAATGTGGGCAAAACCTCGGTACTGGATCAGGACCTACTCGACATGCTGCGCGACCTGCGCCGTAAGGAAGCCAAACGCAAAAATGTTCCGCCTTTCGTCATCTTCCAGGACCCCAGTTTGGAGGACATGGCCACCCAGTACCCGATCACAATGGAAGAGATGGCCAACATCTCCGGTGTGAGCATTGGTAAGGCGCAACGTTACGCCCGCCCTTTCCTAGACTTGATCTCCGCCTACGTAGAAGAAAATGACATTCTTCGGCCTACGGAATTTGTGGTAAAACAAGTCGCCAACAAATCGCGGATGAAGGTCAGTATCATCCAGGGTATCGACCGGAAACTACCGCTCGAAGACCTCGCTTCCGGTAACAGTCTCAGTATGGAGGACCTAATGGATGAACTCGACGCCATCGTCACTTCCGGTACCAAAGTGAGCCTCAACTACTACCTCGAAGAAAACATCGACGAATACGCCCGCGAAGACATCACCGAATACTTCATGCACGCCGAATCGGACGCCATCGACGAGGCCTACGCCGAACTAAAGGAAGACGATATTACCGTAGAGGAAATTCGCCTCATGCGCATCCAATTCCTTTCCGATATGGCCAACTAGATGAGGTGATAGGGTGGTGGAGTAGTGATCGCACCCACCACCCCACCACCCCACAAAATCACCACCTCATCCCTCACCCCTCACCACCTAAAAATGGATATTGCCATCATCAACGGTCCCAATCTCAACCTCCTCGGTAAGCGGGAAACCTCCATCTACGGCGAGGATACTTTTGAGGACTTCTTTTTGCACCTGCAGGGTTTATTCCCCAACGTTCGGCTTTATTATTCACAACACAATTCCGAAGGTGCCATCATTGATCGTCTACACGATCTAGGTTTCAGTTACGACGGCATCATCCTGAACGCCGGCGGCTACACCCATACTTCCATTGCCATTGCTGATGCCATTGCCGCTATCGAGACGCCCGTTATCGAAGTGCATATTTCCAATGTGTACAATAGAGAACCTTTTCGGCGGCATTCCTACCTTTCGGCCAATTGCGAAGGAATAATTGTTGGTTTTGGCCTGCGTGGATACGAGCTAGCCGTACAATATTTCTTGTAAAACCACGAATTAATATTTTTTAACATGTATTTGGAGTGTTTTTTAGCGCTTTGTAATATCTTTATCATTTGAAGATGAAAAAGGTCGGATCCCACGAACAAAATTTTTGCAATTGAGCTTTACGATTTGACCAATTACATGAAATTATTACACTCCCAAAATTGTACATGTTATGAGCAGACTATTACTCTTTGCCGCTTGCTTGCTAAGCGGTCTCACCCTAGTAGCTCAGGTAACGGATATTCAGAATTACCGCACCATTGACGGTACTTACAACAATCTCCAAGATATTGACCTAGGCGCTGCCCACACGGAATTGCGCCAAGTAACCAGTCTCGGCTTTGCGGATGGCTACAGTGCCGTAGGCGGAACGGACCGTCCCAATCCACGCGATATTTCCAACGCGCTTTTCGCCCAAGATGATGATATAATTAACGACCCAACGGGACTCAGCGCTTTCACCTGGGTATGGGGACAGTTCATTGACCACGACCTAGGGCTAACGGAACATCCTGGCGCACCCCTGATGATTCCCGTCCCCGCTGGCGACGAGCACCTGGACCCTTTCGGTACCGGCGAAATGATGATTCCCATGACCCGCAACGCCCCGGCGCCTAACACGGGTACTAGTCCGGGTAACCCTCGACGTTACACCAACGATATTACCGCTTATATAGACGCCTCTGCTGTCTACGGATCAGATTTGGAACGGGCCAACTGGTTGCGCTCTTTTGAACAAGGTAAATTGAAAGTATCAGCGGGGGACATGTTACCTTATAATACGACTACTGGCGAATATGCTGATCAGCTGGATCTTACAGCGCCACACATGGCTAACGCTACGGGTATTTCGGTCAAAGGATTCGTGGCGGGTGATCCACGCGCGGGTGAGAATCCCTTGCTGGCCGCTTTTCACACCCTGTTCGTCCGCGAGCACAATCGTCAGTGCGATTTACTAGCCGTAGAACACCCCAACTGGACCGACGAGGAGCTGTACCAGCACGCTAGAAAAATTATCGGTGGTCAGCTGCAAGCCATTGTATACGAAGAATGGTTACCTGCCATGGGGGTCGTCTTACCTCCGTATACGGGTTACCAAGCCAATATCAATCCGCAGATGATGAATGTTTTCACGGCGGCGGCTTTTCGGATGGGGCACACCTTATTAAATACCGAAATATTGCGCCTAGATAACGATGGCGAGGTCATCTACCAGGGGAACATGACCCTGCGCGATGCGTTTTTCAATCCATTTGCCATCCAGGAAACGGGTAGCCTTGATCCTTTCTTTAAAGGTATCGCCACGCAAACCCAGCAAGAGTTCGATTCCAAAGTCATTGACGACGTACGCAACTTCCTATTCGGTGAACCCGGCTTTGGTGGTCTTGATCTCGTTTCCATCAACATCAATCGGGGAAGAGAACGGGGTTTGCCTGACTTCAATACGGTACGGGCGGACTTTGGTCTGCCGCGCTACAATTTCTTTCAGCAGATTAGTCCCGACGCTAGCGTTTTTACGCGTTTGCTATCCACTTACGTTGATATTAACGAGATTGATCCCTGGGTAGGCATGTTGGCGGAGCGCCCCATGCCGGGAACCATCTTCGGACAAACCGTACTGGAAATAATGAAGCAGCAGTTTCAGAATTTGCGGGACGGAGACCGTTTTTACTACGAAGTGGACCCCATCCTAACGGCGGAGGAGAAGCAACGCATCAAGACGACGACGTTGCGGGATATTATCATGTATAATACTGACATCACCTTATTACAGGACAATGTGTTCGGTGCGTTAGCTCACACGGATATTTGTGACAATATGACCCTCAACCTAAGTGGACGCGTTCGCACCTTCTCGGATGTACCGCTGGACGAAGTGCGGATGGAACTGACGTCGGGTAGTTCGCTAGAAACACAATTGACCGCTAGCGGAGGGCAGTACACCTTCTCGTCCATGCCGTTTTGCGACCTTAATGTATTGATTCCTCAAAAAAACGATAATTACGTTGAGGGTGTTACCACACTAGATATTATTACGATTCAAAAGCACATCCTGGGCGTTGAGCCGTTTGATAGTCCGGTACAGTGGATTGCGGGGGATGTAAACGGGAGTAATACGGTCAGTACCCTGGATTTGATTCGCATTCGTAAGCTCATTCTCGGAGTAGAGACCGACTTCGGAGCCGGAACTCCTTCTTGGCGCTTCGTTTTAGGTGCTTACACCTTTCCCGACAGTGTAGCGAATCCACTGACGCTAGACTTTCCAGAGTGGCTAGATTTCCAATCCATGCACGCCGCAGATTACCAAAGTGGATTTAGAGCGATCAAAATAGGGGACGTGAACGGTAGCGTCAATCCTGCAAACGCGGAAGGCAGCGACAAGTCACTCGTCAACGTC
>JBCDIR010000026.1:0-10985 GCA_038748735.1 Bacteroidota bacterium
CTTGGGGTTAAACGTACATCGTGGGTTTACTACTGCGCTCAGTGATAATTGGCACCTAGACTTCAGTTACGGCCTGGGAGTCCGCTACAATGTTCGTAATTACAGCGATATTCCAAACGATGCCGGGTTCCGCACCAACGGAGAAGTGTTACTGTGGAAGTATTCCAGGGAAAGAGGAAATTTCGTGAGTCTGAATGCGCCAATCGTAATTGCGCTAGCGTACCGATGGAAATGATAGACTTGTTTACCCAGAGCCTCAAACGGCTACAAGCGGCAAATTTTATTCTGCACTTCGTTAAAAAGCCTCGCTGATGCTAAGGCATCGGCTACGTTTTTCGCCTCGTTCAAAACAAAATTTGATGCGCTTTCGCTCGTTCATGCCTGGCCGAACAAGCCTAATATAAAGAAAAAATATTAATATTGGGTTCACAAATAGTTTTCCTATGTTAATGATTCGATACTATCTACTCCCATTTATTTGTTGTTTACCTTTTTTGCTGTTTAGTCAAACAGACCACATCTGGACTATCTCTTTCGGTTCTACGGGTACGGACTACGGTGCGGGTATTGTGCTAGACGAGGCCGGAAATATCTACACGGTTGGTCGCTTTGCCGGGACGGTCGACTTTGACCCTGGTCCGAACACGGTCAACTTGAACGCCGTCGGTGATACGGACATCTACGTCCAAAAGCTGGATGCGGCGGGTAATTATGTATGGGCTAAGTCCTTTGGTGGCGTCCTCGAAGAACGGGGTCACGCCATTGACATTGACGCGGCGGGTAATGTGTACGTGACGGGTAACTTTCGCGGCGCGGCTGATTTTGATCCCGGTCCGGGGACCTTCACGATGACTTCTCCTTCCAGTACTGATACGGATGCGTTCATTGTAAAACTACAAGCGGATGGTACGTTTGGGTGGGCCAAACAAATTGGCGGAGTCGGTACCGACTGGGGGCACGCACTGGTCGTGGATGATGCGGGCAATAGCTACAATACGGGTTACTTTTCCGAAGTGGTTGACCTAGATCCCGGTCCTGGTGTTGACCCTGCTACCGTACCGGGTATTCCTATCATTAGCGACCTCTACGTCGTGAAGTTGGATACCGACGGCAACTACGTTTGGGGACATCCTATCGGTGGCGAAGGGCAAGAACGGGGTTACGGCATCACGCTGGACAACAATGGCGATGTCTACGTCACGGGGCAGTTTGGTCAAACGGCCGATTTTGATCCCGGTCCGGGAGTAGCTATGCTGACTACCGGTACCACCACCGTCGCACTGGACGGTTTCTTACTCAAATTATCACCGGACGGGGAGTACTTATGGGCCAATAACCTCGGGTCTTCCAGTGATTACGACTACGCTTGGTCCGTCAAAACGGATACGGAGAATAACGTCTATTATACGGGCTACTTCCGAGGAACCGTCGATATGGACCCCGGTCCCGCTACCTTTGACGTAACGAGCAACGGTGGTCGTGACGCGTTTTTGGTCAAATTGGGCACCGATGGCGATTTTCGCTGGGCGCGCGGCATGGGAGGCAGTGGTAATGAATATAGCCGGACCATGGTTGTCAATCCCGCCAATAATGATGTGTATTTGGTCGCTTCTCAGTACACGTCTACGCTGGCGAACTGGGGAACGGCGGAGCTGGTCAACGAAATTGAAGGGCTACCGGGAACCCAGGAAGTGCTCGTCATGGCCAGTTACGATACGGACGGCGAGCCGCTTTGTGCTTTTCCTATTGCTACAGCGCAGGGTGGTTTTTACAGCGCTGGCTTCCACAGCCAGATGGCCATCAAAAATAATGAGCTGTTCTTTATATCGAATTTTTCTTCTCCCACGACGGATTACGACCCCAGTAGCAACCAAGTATTTAATCCTCCCTTCGCCGGAGGTGCTTGGGATATTGCCCTGTCCCGTTACGCGCTGAATCCTTTTTCCGTTAGCTTGGGTGGGAACACCTTCTTTTGCGAAGGAGAGTCAACGACCCTGGAAACAGGAACCAGCGGGGCCAACTACTCGTGGCAGGATGGTAGTTCGGAACCCACTTACCTAGTGGATACGCCGGGAACGTACGCCGTCACGGTGAACGATGCCGGTTGTGTGGACCGAGACGAAGCCTTTGTCATCGAAATCGTGGTCGATGACACCGTCATCCAAGAAGAGGGCGTGCTGACGGCCAACGCAGAAAATGTCACCTACCAGTGGGTAGATTGTGCTGATTTCAGCCCCATTCCTGGTGCAACCAACAAGGTTTTTACGCCCACTGCGCTCGGCTCGTACGCCGTTATTTTGGGTAATTCTGGTTGTGCCGATACGTCAGATTGTGTGCAACTATTGATGGTGGATACGGAAGAGCGCTTCCTGCCACAGCTCAGTGTTTACCCTAATCCCGTGGGCAGTAGCGAATTCGTTACCTTTTCGTTGGACCGTTTCTATAATCAGTTACACGTCCGTATTTACAGCGCTGACGGGCGTTTACTGCGCGAGCAACAAACTGCTGGTCAGCAATTTAACCTGGACACGACCGACTTTCCCAGCGGCTTGTTAGGGATAGAAGTAATTGCGGACGAGCAGCGCTTGTTTTGTAAATTGATCAACTAGAACTAACGCTCCACGGAGTAAATCAGACCACTGAAGGCGGCAATCGGCAGACTTGTCGGTTTGTCTTCGGTGGTTTGAATAGTAGATTGTCCAATGTCGCCATAATCGTCATCGTAGATGCTGGCGTCGCTGTTGAACCGCAGTTGCCAAGTGGCGGCAAAGGGAAACTTGATACGTAGTTGTTCGTGCTGCCGGTTGAAAAAGTTGAGGATGATAACTACGCTGTCTTTTTCGTCTTCTTTCCAACGTTGGTAGGCCAAAATGCCCTGTTGTTGGTCGAAGTGCAGCGTACGGCTGTGTTGGCCAAGTAGACCGGTGGTTACGTCCTCGGTATTGCGGCGCAGGTGGATTAAGTCCTGGTACAATTGCACGTTACCGGGGAAAGCATCCAGGCGTTCCCAGTCGAGGGGGTCGGTATCGCAGAACCATTTATCTTCCAGTAGGGGTTGTCCCTGAAAAATCATCGGAATGCCGGGCGCCGTCAGGACCGCGATGATGCCGAGTGCGCTTTTTTTCTTGGAAAACCAATTGCTGGCCGCTGCGGGATCTATTTCCTGAGGTAAACGTGCTTGACCATTGGCTACTTCGTCGTGGGATTCGGTATAAATGACCCGGCGGAAAGCGTCGTTGTTGTACTTGTGCAAAATCGCGTCCTCCACCTTTTTTAAATCCTTGTATTCATCTTTTGCTTGGAGCAAAACGCTGCGTACGTTGTGAACAAACTTGGAATCCCACTGCGAGCCGAAGGCCAAACCACCGTTTTCGGCGCTGTCCGTCACCAATTCGAGTTGGTGCATATCTTCGGCAATGATGAGTTTGTCGGGATACTCTCGGCGGACGGTGGAATTGATCCAGCGCAGTAGTTCGTGACCTTCGTGCAAATTTTTGTTGGGGTCACCATCTGCACTCACACTACGTACGTAGGCGGTCATGTCCATCCGCAGACCGTCCGCCCGGAACTCCTCTAACCACATCAGTGTATTATCCCGAATATAGTTTTTTACCGCTGGCCTTCCGTAATCCGGACGGGTGTGTCCCCAGGGCGTTTCGGCGCGCCAGTCGTTGTAAAAATAGATGCCGCCGAGGTCATTTTCCGACCAGCCGTCAAACTGCCACATATCCATATCATCCGGGCCGAAGTGATTGTAAACAACGTCGATGAGGACGGCAATACCCCGTTCGTGGGCTGCTTTGATGAAAGTTTTTAGTCCTTTAACACCACCATAGCTTTCCTCCACTGCAAACGGATAAGCCGGATTGTACCCCCAGGACAAGTCGCCGGGGAATTCCGTAATGGGCATCAGTTCAATCGCGTTGATGCCCAGTTTTTGCAAATAATCTAGGCGTTCGATTGCCGTATAAAAATCACCCGGTTCCTCTTGCTCCTTGCGGTGAAAAGTTCCTAGGTGCATTTCGTAAATAACCAGCTCGTTCCACGCGGGTATTTTGAAGTTATCTTCTCCCCAGTCGAAGGTAGGGTCAACGATGAGGGCGTCCGCCGCAGAATGCACCAACTGACGAGCGTACGGATCGTTGCGGAGTAGTTTGCCCGTTGGCGTGTGTAGGCAAAACTTGTATTCGTCACCCGGCTTAGCCGTTTCGACCCAACCCGCGTAGTAACCCTCTCCTTCGTGGGGCAGCTCGTGCTGGTCTTCTGCCCACTCGTCGAAAGTACCCGTCACGAACACGGAGGTGGCGTGCGGTGCCCAAACGCGAAAGAAAACCCCTGCGGACTGCGGCAGAGCGCCCATGCCCGTTATCTCAGTTGTTTTTGTTGGCTGTTCAGCCATGGTAGACTTACTTGACATTGGTGATGGTTTGCGTTAGTTCTAATGCTCTGTCAAGTCTCAATAAAGGAGCGATCTATGGCATCTTTTGCGCCCACTCTTCGTTAGAGAACCCCTTACGTAGCTTAGGCTATGCGCGGGAACCTCTGCCTCGATTGGCCACAAAATCTGCTGACACCTCATCCCTTCTTTCAAACTTGACAGAGCACTAGGTTTGACCCTTATCTAACTTAGGTGAATTTTAGGTTGTTCGTTGCTTATTAACATAGCATCTATTGAAAACACCCAGCCTGGAGCATGGTTCTAGAGGTGCATCACAAGGTATCTACTCCAATCACCCTCTACTTGACCAACATCGCCGCTCCGAATACGCCCGCGCCGTCGCCCAACTGTGGTCGTAAAATAGGCGTGTCTAAACGTGGGTTAAAGACGAACTGGCGTATTCGCGCTACGCCTTCGGTGTACAGTAAGTCAATATTGGACAGTCCGCCCCCCAGAATGATCGCCGTAGGGTCGAGGATATTGACGATATTGGCCATGCCTTTCCCAAAAAAATACAGCATTCGCTCGACGGTTTCGGGTACGAAGGGTTCTTTGCTACTAGCGTGGTAAGCGTCCAAAATACTGGCTAATGAGCGCTTCGTCCCCGTTTTGTTGTGGTAAAAACGCTCCAGGCCCGTGCCGGATAGCAGCAACTCTACGCAGCCTGTATTGCCGCAGTAGCATTCGCCACCCGAATCATCCAAGTAGCTGTGTCCCCACTCGCCGCCGATGCCCTGCGCTCCGTTCCATACCCTGCCGTTGATGACGATACCGCCGCCAACTCCTGTTCCCATAATGACGCCAAAAATGAGGTGGTCACGTCCTTGGGTATATGGTTTTCCTGCTCCGAGTAGGGCTTCTGCTACCGCAAAACAGTTAGCATCGTTAGCCATTTGTACGGGAACACCCAAAGCACGCTCCACGTCCGCCAGAAAGGGCCGCCCGTTGAGGACCGTCGTATTTGAGTTTTTCATCAAGCCCGTTGGTGGATCGATGGCTCCCGGCGTACCGATACCGATTTTTTGGGGCATAACGCCAACGACCTGACTGATCTGGTTGACCAGCGCCTTGATTTGTCCGATGATGTGCTCGTAGCCCTTTTCCCGTTCCGTGGGGCGTCGCTGGCGACTCAGGACCTCTCCGTCGGGCCGAATCACGATGCCCTCAATCTTGGTTCCGCCCAAATCCAGCCCCCAAAGTAGATCACTCATGTTTTTTTGCGACGAATATAATATCTTTGCACTAATGCAATTTTCATCGAAATTAATCGAAGCCGCCGTCGAGGCTTTCGCCAGTCTACCGGGAATCGGTAAGAAGTCGGCCCTGCGTTTAGCCCTGCATTTGGTGCAGCAACCTACCGAAGTTACGGAGGAGTTTACGGAGGCTATTCGTAGTATGCGGACTAATATTCGGACTTGCGAAATTTGTCATAACCTCAGTGACGAAGTCCACTGCTCTATTTGCCGCGACCCGCGCCGCAACGAAAATCTCATTTGCGTAGTAGAAAGCATCCGCGACGTTATGGCCATCGAAGAAACGGGCCAGTACCGCGGGCGCTACCACGTACTGGGTGGGGTGATTTCTCCGATTGAAGGCATCGGCCCAGACCAGTTAACTATTGACTCTTTGATGAATCGGGTCGCTACGGGTGATGTAGAAGAAATCATCATGGCCATCAGCCCCACCATCGAAGGGGAAACGACTATCTACTACCTCTCGAAGCAGCTTCAGGGCAAAAACGTTAAGGTGAGCACCATTGCGCGCGGGGTATCTTTCGGGGGAGAATTGGAATACGCCGATGGTCTCACGCTCGGACGTAGTATCGTAGCGCGCATTCCCTACCGCACGGACTGAGTATGAAGCTGACCGTCATTATTGTCAACTATAATGTCCGCTACTTTTTGGAGCAGGCTTTGCTATCCGTCCGTAAAGCGGCGCAGCGAGTAGCTACCGAAGTCTACGTAGTTGATAATAACTCGGTGGATGACTCGGTGGCGATGGTGCGGGAAAAATTTCCCGAGGTATACCTCATTGCGAATACGGATAATCCCGGATTTTCCATTGCTAACAACCAAGCGATTCGCCAATCCACGGGAGAATACGTACTCTTGCTGAACCCCGATACGCTGGTGGAAGAAGACACCTTCGAACGCAGTGTCCATTTCATGGACGAGCATCCGGACGCGGGGGGCTTGGGCGTACGCATGATCGACGGAGCGGGGAACTTTCTGCCCGAGTCCAAGCGCGGTTTTCCGTCTCCCTGGGTGGCTTTCGCCAAAACATTCGGGCTGGCGACGCTCTTTCCTAAATCGCAGCGTTTTAACCAGTACCACTTGGGGTATTTGTCCGAACACGAAACGCACGAAGTAGACGTACTGGCCGGGGCTTTCATGCTGTTGCGCCGCAGCGTACTCAACGAAATAGGGCTACTCGACGAGACCTTTTTTATGTACGGCGAGGACATTGATTTGTCTTACCGCATCGTGCAAGCGGGTTACAAAAACTACTACTATCCCGACACGACGATTATCCACTACAAAGGAGAAAGTACGAAGAAGGGGTCGCTGAATTACGTCAAGGCATTTTACCAAGCGATGATCATTTTCGCCCGCAAGCATTTCACCGGGCGGCAAGCGAGTTTGTTCGTGGCCATGCTGCAAGTAGCCATTTACCTGCGAGCGGGTATGACGCTGGTGGCCAATGGTTTACGTAAATTTGCCTTACCGCTACTGGAAGGTGTTTTGATCTACGGTGGTTTGTCTTTGTTGGCTAACTTTTGGGCGAGCTACCACTTCAAGGATCCTGCTTATTACAGCGACAGTTTGTGGCTGGTCAACTTTCCGCTCTACGTATTGATCTGGCTGCTGAGTTTGTTTTTCAATGGCGCTTACGACGAGCCGTTTCGGCTGCGTCGCTTATTTCGCGGACTCGCCATTGGTACCTTGGTGTTGGCGGCTACTTACGGTTTGTTGGAGGAGGCACTGCGGAGTAGTCGGGCGCTCATTTTACTGGGGGCCGCCTGGGCTTTTGTAGCGACTACGGTGACGCGGCTAGCGCTCTATTTTTGGCGGTATCGCTCGTTGCGTATCGGCCAAGACCGGGAGCGACGTTTACTTTTGATCGGCAGTAAAACCGAAGCGGACCGCGCGATGGCCTTGTTGCAACAGGCGCGGGTACACACTAACCTCATTGGCCGGGTAAGCCCGCCGGGAGGAACGGAGGACGCACTGGGGACTATTCACCAATTGGACGAGGTCGTACGCATTTATCAAGTGGAGGAACTCATTTTTTGCTCGAAGGACCTAAGTGCTCAGCAAATTATGCGCTGGATGAGCCAGTTGGGGCCTCGCTTACTATACAAAATTCTCCCCGAAGACAGTTTGAGTATCATCGGCAGTCACTCCAAAAATACGAGTGGTGAGTTGTACACCATTGACGTACAGTTCCAAATTAACCAACCGCTGGAGCGTCGGAATAAGCGTTTGTTCGACCTCTTTTTTGCGCTGTTTTTATTACTGACCTACCCCGTGCAATTATTTTTTGTGCAGCACAAAGGCGAGTTATTACTCACTATTTTCCGCGTCCTATCGGGACGGTGGACCTGGGTGGGCTATGCGGACGCACCCGCGGTGGATGTCTTGCCACCACTCCAACCCGGTATACTTCATCCTACAACGGCCTTGGGTGCCTTAGCTAGTCAGACGGCCACTGCTCAGCGCCTAAATCTCCTGTACGCAAAGGATTATGAAGTCCTCACCGACCTCGAAATCTGCTGGCGGGGCTGGCGGTTTCTCGGTGCTCAACCCACGGGACATGGAGCATAAAAGTGTACGTTGGTGCTTGGCGCAATGGTTGGAAATCCGCTGGTGGCAGAACTACCTGGCCAAGCAAAACCCCGCAGCTTACCGCGCTCAGAAAATAGCGTATTGGCAACGTTTGCTAAACACGCTAGACGTGCAAATAGCACCCAACGAACGCCTCCTCGACGCGGGCTGTGGACCAGCGGGTATTTTTCTCTTATTCGACGATCAACCCACCGTAGCCATTGACCCGCTACTGGACCAATACACAGCTCAACTACCACACTTTCAGCCTCATTCCCACCCCAATGTGCAGTTCCTTTCTCAGCCACTGGAAGCATTACAAACGAAACAGCCTTTCGACACGATTTTCTGCCTCAACGCGATTAATCACGTCAACGATTGGACGCTTGGCTTAGCTCGTTTGACCCAAGCCGCGCGTCCGGGTACTCGACTCGTACTTGGGGTAGATGTGCATAAATATGCGTTGCTGAAGGCAATTTTTAGAACTTTACCCGGCGACGTATTGCACCCTCATCAGCACGACCGAACCGATTATCGGATAGCGCTGGAAGAACTAGGGTGGAGCATCGAACGGGAACATACCTGGAAACGAGGTCGTATCTTTGATTATTGGCTAGTGGTGGCTACCCAGATGAGAAACCAATGGTCTACGGCATTGTAAAGGGTTTTGAAATGTTTGTTTGTGTTTTTTTATAAAAAAATTGTATTATTAAAATAATAGCGCTATTTTTGACGTGTTGTAGTGAGGAATTGACAATTTACCACTACTTCTCTTAGTTCATACCCTCCACTTTGTCAGTGGTTGATTTCGATGTTGTTTTTTCAAGGCAGTAAAAGTTTGGATGTATACACTTGTGTATACATGATGAGATGTTGCCCTTATTGTTGGTTACGACCAACGGGGCGAACGGAGCCAAGGAAGGGTGGGCTGCTGACGATTGCGCTCCGGCGCAATATCAGCATCCTGACATTTATCGTCCGTGACCCGCCATGCGGGTCGTGGCCCAAATCTCTTACTTTTGCCGATATTATCCTCACCCGTAGGTAAGTCATTTCCAACATCGTAATTTTAATCCATCATGCCCGACTCACTTTGTGTCTCCTTTAACTTCTCATTCGTCTTTTTACTGCTACACTTAGCAGCTTGTCAAAGCCCAGCGCAAGAGTCGCCCGTTAGGCACAATTGGCTGACGCATAGCGATCTGCGCAGCCGTAGTTGGGACCAGCCCACTTGGGCTTTGCAATACGAAGTGGATAACCCCAGCGTGGCATTAAAATCGTCTTTGCGCCAGTTGGTCGATCAGACGCGTGCTTGGCGTAATTTACAATTGCAAAACATAGATTCCACCTCCGCCGATAGCCTAGCCCGCTACCCCGCTTACGTATTAACTACGCTAGCTTCTGAGTACGTTAGAACACACTTGCAGCACCTACCTGACCTGCGTTGGTCGAATGACACTTTACGGTTGGAAGATTTTCAATTGGGATCGCAGGGGGAGGTGCTTTTGCTGAGTACTTTACCCAATGCGTGGAACGATACCTTACCGTCGCATTATATCATTGCCCAGGATGAACGTGCCCTTGAACAATTCGTACGACAACAGTTGGCGAATGGACTACGTATTTTCGGGTGGCAAATGTGGGGTTACGAGTTATTAAAATCTGGAGAAACGGTAGCGCAGGGCTATTTTAACGATAGTACGTGGGTATTAGATCGTGAGATACACTACGAGTTAGCGGAAGCTCCCGTTCTGCGTTACGTAGACGAGAACGTCGCCTATTACTGTCACGACGGGCAAAGCAGGCCGGGGGAGCTTCAAGCTGCGGTGGCTACGGCCAAACAATACGCCAAGGATTTTTTGCTGGTCGACAGTTTACCACAATTACAGTTGTACGGTTACAGTTCCCCGGAGCAGAAAGCGTTGCGCATGGAAAGCATGCAGCAAGCAGACTACGATGCTCGTACCGGTGCGGTTCACTTGTTGTGTACGTCCCAATTCCGTGGGTTAGAATGGGGCGAACAGTACCGTCCGTGGCTGCGGGCGGCGTGGGGACCCGCTAAAGCGCCGATTTTGGAACAGGCTTTCGCCATGCAGTGGACACAAGAATTACGCGGAAGACCCTGGCAGCACTGGGTACGCTTGCTGGCCGCAGCGGACGCTTTACCCCAACCCAGTTTACTGCTCCAGCAACAGGTGTATCAAGAGCAGTACCCCGTAATTGGTCGGTTAGCGATGGCCAGTTGGATTGATTTTGTGTTAAGTACCGACGGTCGAGAGGCTGCGAAAAATTGGTATAAAAACGGTGAGGAAGGACAAAACTGGGCCAGTCGGTACGCAGCGTGGCTGACCTACATTCAGGACAACTACGGCACCAGCGCTACCCCGGCCGAGCAACTATCCGTTGACGATTGGCGTGGCTTCACCCTGGCGCACGAAGGTTACAGCGTCTACAATGGTTACGGTGGACAGCGAACGGAACAGTCGCTGCGGCGGTTGGACGATTTGGGGGTAAATGCAGTGGCCATTGTCCCGTACAGTTACCTGCGTAATCCGAATGAACCCTCCGTGATTCCAGTAGCCAATTTTGCGGGTGGAGAGAATGACGAGGCCGTCGTATTCGCGCATTTTTCGGCGCAGCAGCTCCGGCAGCGGACGTTGTTAAAACCCCAAATTTGGTTGGGCAGTGGCAGTTGGCCCGGCGACGTTCGCTTCGAGACCGCC
>JBCDIR010000027.1:0-10943 GCA_038748735.1 Bacteroidota bacterium
AAAACACCTTTGCGCGACTATCCTCACCGAGCGAAGTAGGTGCTTGGCCGTCTACCTCTTGCTGGCTAGTAGCTAGGTGTGGAATCCGAACCAGAAAGCAGGTACCGACCGTTTGGGGTTCGATTTGAATTTGCCCCTGGTGTAGCTCTACGATGCCCTTCACCGTAGCCAATCCGATTCCGGAACCTTCGTATCGGCTATCGTCGTGTAAGCGGGTAAAGATGTCGAAAACGGCTTCGTGGTATTCTGGCGCTATGCCGATGCCGTTGTCACTAAAGCGAAGTTCGATCCAGTTGGAAGTCGCCTCAACGGAAATACTCAACTGAGGCACGGTAGCTTCGTTGTATTTGATGGCGTTCTCTATTAGGTTCTGAAAAACTAATGCTAGCAAGGTGGGGTTACCAAAAGCCGGAACAGTGGCCAGTTCGGTTCGTAAATCGATGAGGATATTTTCTGTTTGAAACTGATTATGCGCTTCCGCGAGGAGTACTTTCAAATCCATTACTTTGAAAGGAATGGATTCCTTATCCAGCTGGGCATAGGCCAGCATATCTTTGATAAAATCGTACTGCTTGCGGGCCGTATCCTTGATCAACCCGATAAATTCTGCGGTCTGTGCTTGCTCTCCGCGTAAGTTCGCCCGTCTAGCCAAGTCAGAAAAGGAGGCAATCCGCCGCAGGGGAGAACGCAAATCGTGCGAAACGACGTAATTCATCTGCTTGAGCTTCGCATTGGACGTCATTACCTGATCCATCAATGCTTCCCGCTCCTGACGCGATTTCACCAGTTCCGAAAAGAAACTATTAGCCAAGAAAAACAGACTAAGCAAACTCATGGCAAAGAAAATATACCGATCAAGTGGGTGAGAAATGTGCGCAAAGGGCGCTTGGTAGTTAGCTAGTAACCACTGACTGAGCGTGTACAGCGCGATTACGTAAGTAGCCATGACGATCTGCAACCAACGCCGCTGAAAAAGTAACGCACAAATGAACGCAATGGTGAAAAAAATGTATTCGCCGTGCAGGTTCTCTCCCCCCAGGCTGATAATGCAAAAAATCAAAAGTGGATAATACAAACACGCCCCCAACCGGGCCGGGAACAACATTTTTTTGTATTGTAAACGTAGAATAACAATATTGACCAAGGTCGAGACCGTCGTAAATAAAACCGGAATGAGGTTTCCGAGCATCAGGTGATACAGGCCCATGATAACGTTACCCAAACTAGAAAGTAACAGGAGTTGGTTAAGGAGCCGAGTTAGGTTGTTTTCCCAGGAAGCCTGGTCTTCGCTGACGCCTAAATCAAAGAGCCACCTAATGGCGGGAGGGACAAAATAGCGATTGTGTTTGTTGTTGGGCATAGTGTACAATTGTACTGCCTCTTTGCTCTACTGAACAAAAAATCAGCATACGTGGGGGTGCTAAGGGCTTATCACTAATAAGTCTACGTAAATATACGTCTTTTGTTTATGTTTATTGAAAAAACGTGTCTTCCCCCGCAATATTTGTGACAGCCAAAGTGTATACACTCGCCCTTCCTCTACTCCTTATAAAAACTTAGCCCGGTTCGGACTCCGCACCAGATTGCTGGCGCAACAAGCCGTGAAAAGCGTCGTTTACGGTATTTCCCTCGTATAAAACGCGGTAGACTTCGAGGGTAATCGGCATCGGGATGTTAAGCTTTTGTGACAATTCCATCACTACTTTACAGGTCTTCACCCCCTCGGCTACCATGGACATTTCGTCAATGATCTCGTCTAGTTTGCGCCCTTTTCCTAAATTCATGCCTACGTGCCGATTTCGACTCAGCGGGCTAATACAAGTTGCTACCAAATCGCCCATACCGGCTAAACCCGCAAATGTCGCAGGGTTACCGCCCAGGGCCACTCCCAAGCGGGTGAGCTCAGCCAGCCCCCGCGTAATGACGGCCGCGCGGGTATTGTCACCCGCTCCGGCTCCGTCGCCCATACCCGCAGCGATGGCGATGACATTTTTTAGTGCGCCCCCCAGTTCGCAGCCCACGACGTCTTCGTTCGTGTACACCCGAAACATGCCCGTGCGGAATACCTTTTGTAGTGCCTTCGCAATCGTATCGTCCACCATGGCGATAACCGCCGCCGCCGCTTGGCCGACGATGATCTCCCGGGCTAGATTGGGTCCCGTCAGCAGTCCCGCCGGATGACCGGGCATCGTCTGCTCAATGATTTCCGTCATGCGCATGGACGTACCCTGCTCCAAACCCTTGGATAGGCTGACAATCGGCACCCAGGGTCGGATATGGGGCCGGGCCGTTTCGAGTACTTGTCGGAAACTGTGGGACGGTATTCCCATCACAATGACGTCGGCGTCTCGCACCGCTTCTTCGATGCTGTTCGTTGCTGTGAGACTGGGCGTTAAACGAGCACCGGGCAGGTATTTTTCGTTGGTGTGTTGTTCGTTGATTTCTTGAACAGTATCCGGGTTACGCACCCAAATGGTGGTAGGTACATTGCGGGCGGTCAGGGACGCGACGGTCGTTCCCCAAGATCCGCCACCGAGCAAACCGACTTTAAGCTGCATGGTGGTTAGGTTTTGATAGACTGATCTTGCCACTACAAATCATAGCTACAAAATACAGTCACTGGCTAGGTATGTACACGCACCGACATGCGTTGCGTTATCATGATTTCACTTCCACCTGCCCCAATTCTTCGAGGAATTGCTGGCGAATGGCCGCGATGTTTTTATTCAAATCCTTGGCTTTCCACTTTTTCGTGGCTACCGGCGGCAAAACCACCACTTCTACTACTGCGGGTCGCAACAAGGTTGTCCCGCGCGGCATAGCATCGTGCGCATTTTTGATGACTACGGGTACGACGGGCACTCCGGCTTGCATGGCCAAGTGAAACGCTCCTTTCTTGAACTCCCCCAAAGTGTAATCGTAACTCCGCGTTCCCTCCGGGAAAATGATGATGGAGGTCCCCCCCTGCAGGGCGTCTACCGCAGGTTTCATCGCTTCTATCGCTTTGTCTTTGTTCTTCCGGTCAAGAAAAATAGCGCCGGAAGCCATCAAGAGCTGCCCGATGATGGGCATGTTTTGTAGTTCTTTTTTGGCAATACCCAACGCATCCCGCCGAATGAGTTTGGCCGCAATCAGTAGATCGGCACTGCTTTGGTGATTAAAAATAAAGACCGCCGGACGCGCCGCATCCAAACGCTCTTCGTGCTTGACGGCTAGGCGAATCCCGGCCATCGTCGTACCAAAATCTCCAACGGCGGCCATGGTAGAATTGATCCCCTCGCGCCACGACATGTTCTTTAGCCCCGCACCGATTCCCGAGAGTACCGCCGGAATCATACTCCCGCCCGTGAGTGCGGTGCGTACCACATTACTCACCGACGAAGGCTGGTCATTATTGAAACGATAAACGGGCCAGTCGTTTTGAAAAGCGATGCTGGACAAACGCTGGTCCGGATTGCAGGGACGCGGGTGCCCCACAATCTCCAACAGCGGCATATCCTCCGCACTGTCTGTGTAGAAGTAACTCTTGGTTAGATCCAAATTTAGCTCTTCGGCGATGTTGCGCCCGGCAATGGCTTTACCTTCGCCCCAGCAAGCGGGTTCCACGATATTGCCCGTAAACTTACCGTCGATGACCTCCATCCGGGTACACATCACGTGCGCAATGCCCAGGTCACGCGCAATGGGATTAACCTGATAAGGCGTAGCCGCCGAGACGATCACTACGGTATGCCCCTTGGCCATGTGGGCCGCTACGAGCGCCCGCGATTCGGGATAGATGTCTTCCGCTAGGTGATTGTAATATACCTCCTCCCCTACTTCGTGAAAGACGTGTTCAGACACTCCATTTACGCCTTTAGCTCCCAGGGCCGCCATGCCCGCAAAGTTCTTATTGCCTCCCGCGTACACGAGCGCGCCCGCAAACTGCGCGACAATCTCCCGCGCCGACATGCGTCCACTCAGTCGACGCGTCTGAAAAAATTCCTTAGCGGAAAAGCCACGAATCAGCGTTCGGTCGAGGTCGAAGAAGGCCGCAATGTGGGGTCCCTCCTCCGTTTCCATAATTTTGGAGGTAATGCCCTCCGTTTTAGACCCCGGTACGATGGCGCGCTCTACGGGAATCGCCGCTACTTCCCCAAAAGGCTTAGCGACGGTAATTCCCTGCAAATCGCTGATGCGGCGACTAATATTGGCTAATTCGTCAATAAAAATCTGGATAGCGGCTAGCTTCGGATCGTCCTTGGTGGGAATCAGTTTCCGGTTGCGCACTAAGCGAATCCCGTTCGTCAAAAAAGGAATGGATACCGCTTCAATGCGACGAATCCGCCCCTGCCAGCGCAGTGCCTCGCCCAGGGCCAGACAGTAATTGACGAAAGCTTTATCCTCCAGTTTTTCGCGTACGTCCCAGGCTTGTAATCCCTGTGCGACGACGCGGTAGGCTTCTACGTAATTGAACAACATGACGGGTGCCACCAGAATCTGCTGCTCCGCCAGCAAGTCGTGAATATTACCATCCGCCGTAAAGTACGCCTCGGTCCAATTCGGGGCCATGAAACGGAGGTCACTCTCGATCTCTTCCACAAACTTTTCCTTACGGGAATAGAAAAACTCGAACTTAAAGGTATCTCGCAGGGCCATGATTTCCTGCCAAAAGGCCAGTTGCCGCTCTGCGGCAGGTAAGTCCGCCACTTTGAGGAGGGCCAACTCGATGAACGCCCGCTGGTAAAAATGGTGGGCGGCCATGTTCGCGTAGTAGGTCGTCGGCAGGTATTTTTCGGTAGAAATGACGTGCTTGGCGTTCAAGCCTTCCCCTTGTTGGAGGAACAAGCCCGCTTTCATCATTATGTTCAATCCTTCCTGCACACTCTCCCCAATGGGGCGACCGCGATCGACGAGCACGTCCGGTTTGTGGCTTTCTACCAATTGCATCAGGCTGAGGGTGTCGCCTTCAATGCCCCGTTTGGTATTCGAAAACTTACTCAGTAGCGAGGTGCAAATCAGCGAACTAGTGGTGATGGGGGTAATGTCGTTGATGCGATTGACCAAGTCAAAAGCAAAGCGTGAAATTTGACTCTTGTGCTTGACTTTATCTACTTCATCGACGGTGCTGTCGGGAGTGGGCAGGTCCGCCGCGTCGACGGGTTCGCCGAAGCGAATGGCGATACGGCCAAAATTACCCCCCATATTGCGTACGTACTGCAAGAACCAAGCGAGGTCCTCCGCTTTTTTGAGGGTACCGCGCCCTTCTTTGGTCATTTGCTCTACGTCCGGAATCAGGTCATAGACAATGGAGACGGGTACGTATTTGACGGTTTCGTTACTGGCTTCTTCCGCCTCGCGGATGTATTTGAGGATACCCATTTTGGGCCACACCAATTTACCCGTACGGGAACGCGTCCCTTCCAGCGCCCACATGAAGGACGACTTCTGCCGCAGCTTGTAGCTGATAAAATGCCGCAGCGCCAGGCGGTACACGGGCTTCTCTTTGATGTTGCGCCGAATGAAAATCGCACCGGTCTTTCGCCCCAATTGCCCCACCCCCATGAACGCCATATTGATGCCCGCAAAAATGTAGGGTACGGGCAAACCGTGGTGAGCCAGCACCACCGCCAGGACAAACATATCGATGTACGTCTTGTGCGTCATCACAAAAGCGATGGGGTGCCGCCGCATGAGTTTGGTCAGTTCGCGCAGCTCCGTAAAATTGACGTCGATGTTTTTATCGTATCCTCGGGAGAGAATATACTCCACCGCTTCCAGACCAGCGACTACCCAAGTCTGTTCGTGCTCCGTGGCCAGTTCTTCGAGGTAGGTTTTCGCTTCGTTGCGCACCTGCTCGTACGGCTGTCCCTGGTCGGTTGCCATTTGGAAAAGTGCCTGCTGAAAATCCGCGTCGTTGAGTAGGTGCTCCATAAATTCTGTTACAACTCTGGTTGATAGCGTAAACTGCGATTCCAAAAGTAATTAAAAATGCCGAACTCTATTTTGCACCAGAAAATCTGATATGTGTAACAAACTGCAGATTTGGATAAAAAAAGTGTGATCAAAATGATTAGACCTACGTAGGGTTGTACTCCCTACGGTCGTGGTAGTAAGATTGCACTTCGTACAATCTTGGTTGGACCGGCTCATCGGCTGAGCCGAGAAAGGTTCGCCATAGTGGTTGGCAACTTTCTGCAGTTTATTTATACACACGAGAATCTGCCATTTACCTTGCCTACAACACACAATAGGTCCAGACAAGAGTATCGACCAATCGGAGAGTAGCTAATATCTTACGTACCAACCGATACCAAGTCGTAAAACTTGTTACAAGCCCATCCCTTATTCCTTCCGGCTTTCAGACAAAAACTATGGAACAAAATTGCACCAAAGGGGGTTATTTGCAAATAAAGTTCGTTTAAAACGAAGAATACCTTACCTTGTGCGCTCACAGGTAATCCCAAATACGCTTTTAACACCCACTAAAGATGCTACAGCGTAGAAACAAAAAGGCGGATCGTCCCTCCTTGTTTTGGTTGCTAACCGAAACGGGCCGAGCCGTTACCGAACTGGGATTGAACTATACTTACCAATGGTGGAACGCCCCCGAGCGCAGCGGCGACGGACATCCGGTGCTCGTCTTACCGGGCTTCCTGGCCTCGGCCTATTCGACGGTGATGTTGCGTAACTTCCTCAAGCGCATCGGCTACCAAGCCTACGATTGGGAAATCGGCCGCAATTACGGAAAAGTAGAATACCTGGACCGCCTCCTCCAACAAGTAGACGCGCTACACGCCGAACACGGTCGTCGCATCAGCCTCGTAGGTTGGAGTTTGGGCGGGGTATACGCCCGTGAAATTGCCAAGCGCCGCCCGCAAATCATTCGCCAAGTCATCACCATGGGGTCGCCTTTTCAAGGGGTGAAAGAAGCCAATAACGCCTCGTGGATGCACGAACTCATCAAACTTGCGCGCCAGACGGGTAAGGAGGCAGAGGAAGCTTTTATGAACGAAATTCCCAAACCGGCACCCGTCCCCACCACGGCTATTTACAGCAAGGAGGATGGCGTAGTACCCTGGCGTTTGTGCATGGAAAAAGTGGAGGACGCGTGGCACCAAAATATCCAGGTGCGCAGCAGTCACCTCGGCTTCGGCTTGAACCCCTCCGTCTACAACATCATCGCAGACCGCCTCCAGTACGAACCAGAAACTTGGCTGCACTTTGAACCCGCCAGCGCCTTTCAGGACTGGGTTTTTTATCCGTCACTCTAATTAATAGCACCCAGCATCTTTTCTCCTAGCACACGCAAGAAGACCGGAATTGGAGTCGTAGACATGAGGGCAATTTCCTCCCCCAGGTGACTTTCCCCGTTCAAGAAACGCAGCAGGCGCTTCGGTGGATTTTTCTCAAATAGCTGTCCAAACAATTGATCTCCCGGATAACGCTGGTGTTGTAATACGCGCAGCATTAGGCTGTCGTAGAGTTGGTGGCGTTGCCGGGAAAAGGACGGCGCTGGAATCGGCTGATTGTTCACCAGCGCCCGGACGATGGCCCCTACACGACGGTGAATATTGACGAAAGTGTAGCCCGTGGAGGCCCGCGTATCGCCCCCCGCCGCGCCTACTTTAAGGATACGCTCCGTACCATTCGGAAATTGGAAATCAGTCATGGGAATATTCCCTTGCTCGGTACGGACCACTTCGTAAGGTCCTATCTTCGGACAAAATTGCGTCAGGTAGTCGTGGATGCCCGCATCGTACTGCGCAGTGGTGAGGTGTTCGTTGGAGAACAGCGTATACTCCACTAGCGCCTCGTGCGGACTCGTCGGCATGACGTAAACAAAGCGGAAATCTCCGCCTTGCGGTACCCGAAAATCCATCAGCGTGGCTACGGTGGGGTCAAACGCAGCCCGTTCGGTACGAATAAACCAGCCGCGAAAGTGCTGGTCCAGATAGTGCGACTTCTCCTTGTCAATTTTTACCGTCGGCAAGCTGTCCAGGCACCAGCGACCTTCGTAGACGTGATCCGTGGTACGCACCTTGACCTTGTCCGTTGCTTGCTGAATGGCGGATATATCAGCCCGTTGGTGTACAACGTTCGGAAACTGCGCGAATACCCGATCTGTATATTGGTAAAAATCCAGCGAACGAATCATTTTGTACCGAAAAGGATCAATGTCCAATTCCCGCGAAAATTGCTGGTTGTGAAACCATAAGTGTCGCCACTGGTGGTGAACGATACGTTGAAACGGTCCTTCCTCGGCTTCCCAAAAACACCAAGTCCGATCTTCCGTATTTTTCGGATCGCGGTCCAGTAGTAGGATGCGACTATCGCGCAGGGGCGTTTGCAGCAGATGATAGACAAAACTGCGGCCCGCCGCACCCGCACCGGCCACTATAAAATCGTAGGAGGAGGAATTGTTGGACATGTAACTAGAGCAAAATTTGCAGCCCGACGAAGAACACCAATTGCGCCGCAGCGTACACCAGCAAAGCCGGGTTCTGGTAGCGAATTTGCAGCCGGTGCAACGGATAACTCAACACCATGGCAATCACTCCCCAAGCTAGGTAATTCTGCAACGGAATGTCGACCGCCGCCCACGTCCAGTAATCCAGCCGTATGGCAACGGGTTCGATGAAATAGTCGTAGATCATAATGAATACGCCCGTCAGCAGCGCCAGTAGCCAGGGGCTTTGCGTGAAGCGCGTAGCCAATTGACTCATCGCCATGATGAGCAATGTCCAATTCACGGCGATGATAAGCGGTACTTCTAGCCACTGTATCCACATGGTCGGTCCGTACGCATACGCCCCAAAAATTGCGCCCGTGGCCACGCCCGCTACTTCGATAAAGAACGTGCAAGCGTAAGTGATAACCGCCCAAATCCACAAGCGTTGGTCGCGCCCGCGCGCGTACGACAACCACAGCAGCGGTGCGCAAACGACCAGCAGTAACGCATCAGTAATGGATTGGGTCAATGGGTAAACACTCGGCATTACGTGCGCCTGAATACCCGAAACGAACGAAAAGACCAGAAACACGGAAAAGAGGAGTTCTGCCCGCGTCATCTGCCACCGATCTGCCAGAGAACGGAGGCGTTGTTGTAGCTTCAAAGTACCCAACATGGACTTAGAGTAAGTTCAAACTATTGCGTACCGCGCTGCTGAACAATAGCATCATCTTGCGGCCATCGTTGACGCGAATGCGCTCCTCGGCTACTCGTTCGGCGGGAGAACTTTTGATCTTTTGGAGCAACTTTAGGTAGTAAACGTACGCTAAGTAAACACCAAAGCGGGCGCCTTCCGGCAAGCGCTTGATCCCCTGATAGGCGTGATCGAAGTCGGCGCGGATATCGTCTTCGATGGCGCGTTTGTCTTCGGGTCGGAAGTTGCTGAAGTCTACCCCGGGAAAGTAGATGCGACCCCGCTCGTCAAAATCACTTTTGAGATCGCGTAAGAAATTGACCTTCTGAAAAGCCGCTCCGAGGCTGCGGGCGGGTGCTTTGAGGGCTTCGTATTTTTGTTTATCGCCTTCGCAGAAAACACGTAAACACATTAGACCGACAACCTCCGCCGAGCCGTAGATGTACTCTTCGTAGCCGCTCTGATCGTAGGCATTTTCGTGCAAATCCATCTCCATACTGTGCAGAAAAGCGTCGATCAACTCGCGTTCGATATGGTACGCTCGCACCACTTCTTGGAACGATTGCAAGACCGGGTTGAGGCTGATTCCTTCGTCGATGGCACGGTAGGTGTCTTGCCAGAAACGCGACAGTAACTCCGCTTTGGGATAATCGTGGAACGTATCCACAATTTCGTCGGCAAAGCGCACAAAACCGTAAATGGCGTAGATGGGATCCCGAAAACGCTTGTCAAAAGCCCGGATACCCATTGAAAAAGAGGTGCTGTATCGCTTAGTAATCATGCGACTAGATTCGATACAGACTTCACGATAAAGTTCGAACATGATAGTTTTAGTTTGCTAATTCGTAATTACTAACCTGGTCTCGGCCAAGCCGAGAGCCAGGGATGGCGATTTCACGTCTTCAGTCCCTTGTTTAGCTTGCAATTGGCCTGATTTCATCATCAGTCCAATTACTTCACTAAAAAAGGGACCGTAAAATCGCTGGTTCTACGTCAACTCGACAACCATAGCCAAAGGGTTACACTAATTCCATAGCTTATCCACCTCCTCCGCTACCACTTGTCCAGAGATGAGCGAAGGGGGAACTCCCGGTCCCGGCGTCGTTAGTTGGCCCGTGTAAAAAAGGTTGCTAACGTTCTTGTTGCGCATTTTCGGCTTCAAAAAGGCCGTTTGCAAAAGCGTATTGGCCAAGCCGTAGGCGTTGCCCTTGAAGGCGTGATAATCTTCTTTAAAATCCCGGTGCGCGTAGGAGCGCTGGTAGACGATATGGTCGCGGATAGCGTGCCCCGTCAGGCGCTCAAAACGGTCGAGGATAACCTGGAGGTAGCGTTCGCGCAATTCATCCGTATCTTCCAAATCGGGAGCTAGCGGGATGAGGAAGAACAGGTTTTCGTGTCCTTCCGGTGCTACAGAAGCGTCCGTTACCGAAGGCGCACAGACGTAAAAGAGCGGATTGCTCGGCCACTGCGGTTCCTCGTAAATCTCGTGGGCGTGCAGCGCAAAATCTTCGTCAAAGAAGAGATTGTGGTGGTGTAAGCCGGGTAGTTTTTTGTCAATCCCCACGTAAAACAGCAAACTAGACGGCGCCATGGTGCGCTTGTCCCAGTAGCCGGGCGAATAGTTGCGTACCCGCGGCTCGAGTACCTGCTGGTCGAGGTGATTATAGTCCGCTCCGCCCACTACGGCGTCTACGGTATAAGTCGTGTCTTGCGTAATGACCTGCGTAGCGTGGCCGTTGGGGATCGTGATTTGCTTCACCTCCTGGTTGAGGCGAATATCGACGCCCAATTCTTCGGCTAGGCTTACCATACCACGTA
>JBCDIR010000028.1:0-10930 GCA_038748735.1 Bacteroidota bacterium
GGGTAGCAGTGGTCCGTCGGTTTTTTTGCGCAAGCGGTCCGAGAGGGTCAGGAAGCCTGCCTGTACGTGGAGGCCGAATTCCTGGCGGAGGTTGGCCAAGCGTTGCAGGGCTTGGTTGAACAGCTTACTGGTGTCGTTATAATTTTGCCGAATGGCGGTTTTACATTCCAGTACGTACAGTTTGTGTTGGTACAAAAATACGATGTCCAGTTCGTTATTCGCGTATTGGGTGGGGCCACCCGTGCGGTGAATGTGCAGGTGGCAGCGAATGGCCGTAGCGGGCAAGCGGAGCGTGCGTTGCAATACCCGCGTGCAGTACTGCGGAAACCAGCCCGTGTTGAGGTATGCGACTTCGGCGGCGGAGAGTTGGCTAGTAATTTGGGGCGTATACCCCAGCCAAGTTAGCCATTCGCTTAGCCAGGGGAGGGCCGAGAGCGGCAGCGTGTCCTGCTGACTTTCGCGCAATTGATAGGCTGCCTCCGCACCGAACCACCAGACGGGTTTAGGTACACTGGCCAGCGGGTGGGTAGCGGCTAGGTAATGACGCAGCAGCTGTGCTTCTAGTTGCTCCGTACCCAAACGAACCACCGCCGGAGCGGGCGTAAGGCCGTAGGCACGCAAATACTCGTCTACGCTGGGCGCGCGCGTCAGTTCTAGGTCATGGCCCGCCTCCATGGGGTAGATATGCCACAGTTGCTGACTGCCGATGGGTAAATAGTAAATGTCCGTACGTGCCCGAACGTGCGTAAAGTACGTCCAAACTCCCAGACTCATCATTTTAGTCCCACCGGAAATATGTACGCTGTAACGATGATCGGTCAGCGGGCAAGCCGCCGTAAGTGCTGCCAATACCGCGCCCGGATGGTCCGCCGCCACCACGATAGTTTGCACTTTTGTTGTGGGCAACGGCACCGCATCCAATAAATGCCCCAATCGCCCTTTCGCCTCCATCTCCGGCGTAGTCACAAACACATAACGGTCCACTGACTGGAACACGGGCGACAGTAGCACCAACAGATTCGGCGCGGATTGGTCGCTAATGAGGCAAACTAAATGATGTGGCATAGCAGCAAGTTACGACAAGCAAATTTATTCGCATCTTTGACCGAAATATATCCTAACCATGCCAAAAGTACACGTAGCCGACGAGATCAGCCCTTTACGTCGCGTCCTCGTACACCGCCCGGATTTGGGCATCAGCCGTATCACGCCCAAGCGGGCCGAAGAACTGCTATTTGACGACATCGTCCACCTGCCGCGGATGCAGGAAGAGCACGATGTATTCACGACGGTCCTGCAGCACTTCGTCGGACAGAAAAACGTGATTGAGGTGGAAGACTTACTGTTGGAAGCCCTCATCGCCGATCCGGAGACCAAGGAGGAAATGATCCAAATGGTGATCGTACACGAGGAACTCCCCGCTAAATCGGGGGACCTGATGCGGCGCTTACCCCCTCAGGAACTGGCGGACTTGCTGGTCACGGGGTACTACGCCCCCGACGATCACTTCTTCTTCGATCCTATTCCCAACTTTATCTTCACCCGCGATATTGCCGTGACGATCAACGATCACGTGCTCATCACCAAGGCCGCTAAAGAGGCGCGCCACCGCGAGAACATCATCATCCGCTACATCATTTGGGCGCACCCCATTTTTGCTACATTACGCAAAGCGAATAAAGTTATCAACCTCAACAAAGTGGACGAGTTTCCGCCCTCCAAACGCGGTGAACAGGTCTCCATCGAAGGGGGGGACGTGATGATTTTGTCCAAAGATTACCTCATGGTCGGTTGTAGCGAACGCACGACGGCCTACGGTATCCGCTGCTTGGCCAAGCGGCTGTTTGAGCAGGACGTCGTGAAGAACGTGGTGCAGGTCAACATTCCCAACGATCGGTCGTACATGCACGTGGACACCATTTTTACCCAAATCAATACGCACGATTACGTGGGTTTCAAACCCATCATCGGTGACGGCTTGGGTTCAACGGTGCAGGTGTTCCGCTCCAACGGTGAGGAGGCACTGTACCGCTCGGTGGAAGAATTCCTGAAAGCTGAAATGAACAAAAAGAGCCGCGTGCTCTACGCGGGTAAAGGCGAAACCCCTTACCAAGAACGCGAACAGTGGACGGACGGCTGTAACCTGGTAACACTCAAACCCGGCGTAGCCCTGACCTACGACCGCAACCCGGTGACGGAGGAAGTGTTTGAGGAAGCGGGCTACCGCGTCGTTTTTGCCGAAGACTTGCTGCGGGCCTTCGCCGATGGTATCATTACGCCCGCAGAAGTGGAAAATACGATTATCACGCTGCCGAGTACGGAATTGTCGCGCGCGCGGGGTGGGTCGCACTGTATGACTTGTCCGATTGAGCGGGGGTAGGAGGATGCTTTTTGTGGAGTGAATGGTGCGGCTGGCGGGCGTGTCGTTGCGGGTCGGCGACCCTAATGAGCGGGGTTTCTGTGCGGTGCGGCTTTGGTTTGCACGGAGGGCGCGGAGGGTCTCACAGAGTCTGTCTGAAGGGAATGGGTAAGGAGGTTTTACGGTGCAAATCGTGAGGCTTGTGGGCGTGTCGTTACGGGTCGGCTCCCCTTACGAGCGGAGCGGGGGGTGAAAAAATATCCCAGTGCTCAAGGTGAAAGCACTGGGATAGCGGCTTAGTAAAACAAGCTCAGGAATGCGTTTTAACGGCGCATTTTTTCCTTGGGTCGTTCCAATTTGAGTTGCTCGGCCCCTTCCTTCATCTGCTCGCCAATTTGCTGGCTGGCAACGAAACTAGCGGTCATATCCGTCAGCATATTGCTAGCGGAACTGGGCGCATTGGGTAGCATAATGAGATTACTATTGGCGTTCTCACCCATTGACTGCAAGGTGTCGTAGTGCTGCGTGACGACGATGAGGGCGGAGGCTTCTTGGGAGTTGATCCCCACTTTGTTGAGTACTTCAACACTCTCCTCCAATCCGCGGGCAATCTCCCGGCGCTGGTCGGCGATACCTTGTCCTTGGAGGCGCTTGCTCTCCGCTTCGGCTTTGGCTTTGGCCACGATGCGGATGCGCTCGGCTTCGGCTTCGTACTCGGCGGCTAGCTTTTCGCGCTCGGCGGCGTTGATGCGGTTCATGGCGTTCTTCACCGTATGGTCGGGGTCAATGTCCGTAACGAGGGCCTTTACGATGCCGTAACCGTAGCCGGACATGGCTTCGGCCAGTTCCCCTTTAATGGCGTTGGCAATATCATCCTTGCGCTCGAAGACGTAGTCGAGTTTGAGCTTGGGTACTTCGGCACGCACCACGTCAAATACGTAGGCGTTGATTTGCTCGTACGGATTTTCGAGTTTATAAAACGCTTCGTAGACTTTGTCGGGGGACACCACGAATTGTACGCTCACTTTAAGCTTCACGAATACGTTGTCTTTGGTCTTGGTTTCCACCAAAACATCCAGTTGCTGAATTTTGAGGCTTACTCGTCCCGCAATGCGGTCGATGAACGGAATTTTAAATTGCAGACCCGATCGCTTGACGGAATGGAAACGCCCGAAGCGTTCCACGAGTGCAGCCGACTGCTGTCGCACGGTGAAGACACCAGAGAGGAGTACTAATAAAGCAATGACGGCTATTATCACTAATGTTGATGGCATTTGTTGGATAGGTTTTAATGATGACTAAATCGAGCACCTAAATTAACGTAATTTCTGTGCTTTAGTGCGGTTTTACGATAAATACTCGGTTTTTTTCGATGAATGAATGTGATGCCGAAGTCGTTCAGCTATGGTTAGATAGCTGTTATGGAACTAACGACTTTTCTGGCTCACGCTAGTGATTAAGTCATAATCAAGCCTTCTTCATCTTATCCGCAAACAATTTCCGAAACTTACTCACCTTGGGCGTAATAACGAAGGTGCAGTACGGATTGCGCTCGCCTACTTTTTGGTAGTAACCGTGGTGGTAGGCTTCCGCCGGGTAGAAGGATTCAAAAGCCGCAATTTCGGTCACGATGGGATCGTCCCAAACTTGGGGGGCGTAGTCCGCTTTGACGGCTTCGGCCACGGATTTTTGTGCCGCGTCGTGGTAAAAAACGACGGAGCGGTACTGCGGTCCTTTATCGTTACCCTGCCGATTGAGGGTGGTCGGGTCGTGGGTCGTGAAGAAAATTTCGAGTAGTTCCTGATAAGTGATAACGTTGGGATCAAACTCAATTTGGATCACTTCGGCGTGCTTGGTCGTGCCGGAACAGACCGTCTTATAGTCCGCCGTTTCCGCCGCGCCACCGCTGTAACCAGACAGCACATGGTGGACACCTGCGACTTGCTCAAAGATCGCTTCGACGCACCAGAAACAGCCGCCGCCAATGGTGGCTTTTTGGAGTTGGGGAGTACTCATATTTGAGGTTTTGGAGTACAACGTTTGCGGTCTAGGCTTGGTTGCAATAATGTCTAATAGACTTACAACACCGTAAGGATAGCAGCGAGGTACGAGTATACTACTCTTGGCTTTTTAGACAGCCTCACTCTGACTACGATGACGCATCCAGCCGCGTCAAGAACGCTTCCGCATGGAGCAGGTGCGTTTCCTTCTTCTCGTCTGACATGCGGTTAAAAGAATGCACGAGCATCGACAACCGAGGATTTTTTAGGAAAAACGCCTGGTGTTGATCCATAAAACGCCAGAAGAGGCCGTCCCAGGTGTCGCACCAGTCGCCGCGTTTGTAGTTGCTCATTTTACGCACGTAGTTGGAGCCGCCGATGTAGGGTTTGGTCGCAAAGGTGCCACCGTCCGCAAACTGGCTCATGCCGTAGACGTTGGGTACCATCACCCAGTCGTAAGCGTCGATGAAAAGTTCCATAAACCAGCGGTACACCTCATCCGGGTCAAACTCGCACAGCAGCATGAAGTTGCCCAAAATCATCAGGCGCTCAATGTGGTGGCAGTAGCCCGTCCGCAGTATTTTTTTGATTGTCTGGTCAATGGGGGGAATGCCCGTGGTACCATCGTAGAAGCTGGGGGGAATCTTGCGAGTAAATCCCCAAAAATTTTCCGTACGCGAGTACACGCCCTTACACTCGTACATGCCGCGAATAAACTCCCGCCAGCCGATGATCTGCCGCACAAAGCCCTCGGTCGAGTTGAGCGGAATATCGTTGTCGTTTGCGAAGGCGATGCTGCGTTGTACCACGTCCAGCGGCAGCAACATTCCTGCGTTGATCAGCGGTGATAACACACTGTGGTTGAGGAAAGTCTCGTCGGCTACGATGGCGTCTTCGTAGGCCCCGAAATCGTGGAAGCGGAACTCCAAAAACTGCGCCAACCACTGTTCTGCCCCTGCGTAGGTGTAAGGAAAAATCGGGTCTTGGGTCACTTCTCCGGGGTAGTGGTCAAAGTGCTGCTTGGTGTACGCCACCGCTTCTTCCCAGGTGGCATCCGCAGCGGGCGGATGGATGGCGGGCGGCGTCTTGTCCTTGGGGTATTTCTTGCGGTTGTCTACGTCGTAGGTCCATTTACCACCAGCGGGTTCGCCGTCGGAGTCCATCAGCAGGTTCAGCTTTTTGCGTTGTTGTTTGTAAAAAGTCGTCTGAAAAAAAGACTTCTTATCCGCTCGAAAGAACTTACTCAGGTCCGCCTTCTGATTGATGAATAAAGGGCTGTCGACCATTTCCAGGTCCATTGCCCCGGCGTTTTCGCGCAAGCGTCGCTCCAAGTAGTTATCGACTGGATCGTAGCAGTAAATGCCAGTAATATCCGCTTCCCGCAACGACGGCAACAATTGCCGAATGTCCGACCGTTCGTCCGTCGCCTCCACGTAGTGTACGGTGATGCCCTGCTCCTCCAAATACGCTTGATGCGTCCGCATACTGGCCCGGTGAAACGCAATTTTCTGTTGGTGAAAATGATACTGCTTAAAAAAGAGATGCTCTTCAATCAGGTACGTTTCGTTCTCCTTCGGCAGCGTGTGATCAGCAAAAAGTTGGTGTGGAAACAAGAGGTTAATAGCCCGAGACATACGTTGTTGTGGTAGGTTCGGGGGTGAAACAGCGGGAGGCGTGGGTTGTTTATTTGCTTTTCCATTATCTAGTGCTTTGTTAACACTAAATCTATGGGTAATCTATGGCATCTTTTGCCGCCACTCTGTGTTGAAGAACCCCTTGCGTAGCTTAGGCTATGCGCGGGAACCTTCGCCTGGATTGGCAACAAAATCTGCTAATACCTTACCCGAAACTTCAGCCTTAACAAAGCGCTAGGGGACGTGGATGATTTTGGGCCGTACCATCCCTCCGGTCGGTACCGCGTGTTTCGTTTCGGGGTACCCACGTGGGGGATACCCCTGCACTGCACCCGCGACGCCCTGCCAAGGCAGCGCGATCATTCCGGATATCCTACGCTGGGCTTACTCCCACGGGCTTGCGCAAATACGCCAAAAACCGCTCCAACGCCTCCCGCTTGGCATCATCCAAATCGTAGCTGATGTAGTCTGTAAAGTAGCGCTCCAGATCAAAATCGGGCGAAGGGGAGGGGAGGAGCAACTTCAGTTTCGGAATGGCCGCAATCCCATCCCGCATCGCTTGGTTGAAAGCCGTCACGAAGGCTTCCGGTAGCGGCCGCGTACTGACCCACGCAGCAAATACGAAGGGCAGTCCCGTATGGCGTTCCCATTCCTCACTCAGGTCATAGACGTAGGGATAGCGTCCTTCTAGCTCGATGGTCCGATCACCGATGACGACACCGGCGGTCGTACCTTTTATTTGATCAATATAACCCGCGCGGGCGGGGAGGAGCTGCGGCTGGTGCTGCCAGTGTTCTTGGAGGAGCAATTGCACCAAGGCTACCGAACTGCGCGAATGGTAATCCAACAGTAAACGCTCCGTTTCGTGTATCGGTACTTCGCTGTATACGTTGACCGTTTTGACGGCACCTTCGGCCCCAATACAGTAATCGGACACGAGTTGCCACTGCGGTAGTTCCGGCAAGATTGCCACGGGCGTAAGGGCTAAATCGACCTCACCTGCCTTCAGTAAACGCGCGCACTCACTCGGGATATTGAGCGACAGTTCGATCTGATCCGCCAACGGGCTGTTCAATAAGCCGTACAGTAGGGGCTTAGTGTTGAGATAACTGACAGCGGTGATGCGGATGTTGGTCATGTTTTGGTGGCTTCGGTTGTGTTTTTACGTTATTACAGTCTGGGGTTGATGTTGCAGACAGGTAGAGGTATCGACTGCGCTACGCTGGTCTTTTGGTAGAAAGTAGAAGGAGTCCTTCTACCTTCTACCATAGTTTTAGCACAGCTAAAACGGTTCCTTATCCAGTCCTTCTACCTGCTACCCAGAGGCTAGCGCAGCGCAGCCGATCCTTCTACACCAGGTGCTCCGTACTATTCTCCACTTGAAAACGAAAGCCATCCGGCAGTTGTTCAGCTATCCAAAGCCCCGTATTGCTGTGGCTGAACGACTGCATATGCGACAGCGGTAAGCCTTTCATTACGCACATCAGTCCCCGCATGGCGCGCCCGTGAGAGCAGACCAAGAGGAGTTGTTCGGGCCGTTGCCGCAGGTGCTCGACGAAGGTTTGGAGGCGCTGGCCTAGCTCTTCGGCGGTCTCTCCGTTGGGCATTGCGCGAGTGTAGTCCCCCGCTTGCCAAGCGTTGATGACGGCCTGGTACTCGCCGTGACTGTCGGGCGTACTTTTCTTGCCTTCGTGATCGCCCCAGCCCATTTCGCGGATTTCGGGATGTTGTTCCCAAGGTAAGCCCGCTGCTCGGAACGGCAATACCGTCTCGTACGTACGTTTCAGGTCGGAAGTCAACACCGCCTCGAAGGGCAGGTGCTGGTAACGCTCGTAGAAAGCCCTCGCTTGCGCCCGGCCCGTGTCGTTCAAGGAAGTATCCACGCCGCCGCCCTGAACGATACCTTGTAGGTTATAGTCCGTCTGGCCGTGGCGGAGGATGTAGATGGTTTTGGTCATGTATAACTAGTCTTTACGTTGCTGGTTGGGACGCATTGCAACCTGCCTGACTGCGTCGGTAGGCAGGTGCGTCCTTCCCGGCTGGTTAGGACGCTTCCCTACACCACGGGTAGGCTGTAGTAGCCTCGGAATTGCTTATCATCCGCAAATTCCACATCTTTAAAATCTTCGATGACGTTGTACAGGGTGTCCCGTTCAATGCCGTGGCGACCTACGGCGCGGATGAGCTTGACCAGTTCTTCGGTACTTAGCGAAGGGTTTTGCTCTTCCGAACCCGCCATGGAGTAGATCTTTGTCGTATCGTCGATGGTGCCGTCGATATCGTTGACGCCGTAGGCCAGGGACAATTGAGCCGTTTCGCGTCCGATCATTGGCCAGTAAGCTTTGAGGTGTGCAAAGTTATCGAGATAGATGCGGCTGATGGCGTAGTTGCGCAGGTCTTCCAGTACGGTGCTTTCCGCTACGTGCGACATCTGGTTGCCCTGGTTACGGAATTTGAGCGGAATGAACGTTTGGAAACCACCCGTTTTATCTTGCAATTGCCGCAGCTTTTCCAGGTGGTCAATGCGATGTTCGTACTTTTCGATGTGGCCGTAGAGCATGGTTGCATTGGAGCGTTTACCGAGTTCGTGCCAGATTTCGTGGATGCGCAGCCACTGCTCCCCCGAACACTTGCCTCCCGCAATTTGGTCGCGGATGTCGGGATGAAAAATTTCGGCTCCCCCTCCTGGCATGGAGTCTAAGCCCGCTTCTAGCATCCGTCGCATCCCTTCTTCGTAGCTCACTTTGCCCTTCTTAAAAATGTAGTGGTACTCCACGGGCGTTAGCGCCTTAATGTGCAAATCGGGGCGGTGCGCTTTGATGGCTTGAAAGAGTTCCGTATAAAACGCCAGGTCATACTGTGGCAATACGCCACCCACAATGTGGACTTCCGTCACGGGTTCTTCATCGTATTTTTTGATGATGTCCATGATGTCGTCCAGGGTGTATTCCCATCCTTCGGATCGCTGCTTGATGAGGCGAGAATAAGAACAAAACGTACAGGTGTAGAGACAGACATTGGTCGGCTCGACGTGGAAGTTGCGGTTAAAGTAGGTTTTGTCCCCGTGTAGGCGCTCGCGGATGGCGTTGGCCAATACCCCTAAGTAGCCCAAGTCCGCTTTTTCAAACAACAATTGTCCTTCTGCTGGAGAAATACGTTCCTGGTCGGCTACCTTTTGGGCAATCGTCCGTAAATCGGTATCCAAGTGGGAATCGTTGAGTAGCGTGGGAAGTGCGGGATGTACACCCATAAGTGATGGTTTCTAAAGTTTCAGTTATTTATGAAAACAATTGTCGGCTGCAAAGGTTGTTCCTTTGTTGTGAAAAGTCCAAAGTTTAATATCAAAAAAATCATTAACTTTACCGTGTGGGTCATATTACAACGAACTTGTTTAATAAAAGTCTGCGATAGGCAAAAATCAGCAATTTTGGTGCTACCACGAAGTAGCCGCGCAGCGAATTGAGGGACGCACACAGCCTAATACCGCGTGGCGCGGCAGGCGCTAGCATCGCTATTAAGGCGCGTACGGTACGAACCTGTGCTGACCGGAGCGTCAGTAAAGTAGCGACAAAAGGGCGGTTTTAGGCATTGTGAGATTTTTTTAAACAAGTTCGACAATTCGTCTCATTCCCCAAAGGATTTTTGATTGTAATCCCAAATGAAACAACACCACAAAAGCTACGACACTTTGCGTATTCGTTTTACATATTGCTACCGTGTATTTCTATGGCTAGCCGTTATACTGTCTCCTCCTTCGCTGCTGGCCCAGGGAGGAAATAAAACGGCCGCGGAATACTGGGAAACCTATCACCGTACGGACGACGACTCTACGCAGGTGAAACTTTTATCTCAATTGGTTACGGCTTATATCCGCATCAACCCGGATTCGGCACTTTTGTTAGCGGAAACCGCTTACGAACGCGCCACTACTATGGGTAATGAGCACTTGCAAGCCCACGCCTACGTCTCGCTGGGCAAAGCCTACAAACGCAAGCGCAAGGTATTGGATGCGCTGTCCAATTTTGATCAAGGTCTGGCTATTTTTCAGGAACAGAAAGACGAAGAGGGTATTCACCGCGTATACCTCGAGCGCGCTTCGGTCTATATGGCTTCGGGTAACCCGGAGGCCGCCATTGAAGATTTAAATAAACATCTGACGTACACCCTCCAAACGGATAATGACCTCAAGCGTGCCGGTACCTATCATAACCTGGGTAAGGCGTATCGGCAACTCAACGAGCCGTACCAAGCGCTGGAGAATTACCTGCTTGCTCGCAACCTGAAGGACAGTCTGGCGAACGTCGGTCATCCAGAAATGACCAGCCGGGAGCAGTTTTCGACCTACCAAAACTTAGCCGCTTTTTACCAAGAACTAGAACAGTTCAACAAAGCCCGTGAGACCTTACGCCAGGGACTCGAATTTCTACCGCAGGAGGAGACCCGCACCTACATCATTGGGCTGTATACGCTGGGTGGATTGGAAGAGCGCGATTCTAATTACGTCGAAGCACAGCAATTGTACCAACAGTGTTTGGAAATGGCGCAAGCCTCCAAAAATAGCGTCCTGTTACCCTATATCTACGATGGTTTAGGCACCGTTTCTCGCATGCAAGATCAGCGAGAAATTGCGAGTACCTACTACCAGCAAGCCTTCGATATGTTGGGTGATATGAACAATCCACCGGTTTTGTCCAACGTATTGAACAACCAAGCTCGCTTGCTGCTGGACGCTGGTCAAACGCGCGCCGCCAAGGAAAAAGCAAAAGTAGCTTACACGACGGCTAAAGCGTCCGGACTCCAAGTTCAGTACATTGATGGTGCGAAATTACTAGCTGAAATCTACCAAACCGAAGGCCGCTACCAGGAGGCTAATTTCTACTGGCAGGAGTACATCGAAGCGAGTGAAACCAAAGCAACAGAAGGGCGCAAGCAGGAAC
>JBCDIR010000029.1:0-10907 GCA_038748735.1 Bacteroidota bacterium
GCAATTTTCTCTATGACTAGACACTATGAATACAACTTGTTAGTAGGTCTAAACTTGCTCTTTTCGGCGCTATCTGCGTTAAAAAGCCTCGCCGTAGCTAAGGCTATGCCTGCGTTTTTTGCCTTGATAGCACCAAAAATAGCGGCGTTTCCCCCCTACACAAATTATATTCATAACGTCTATTGACTTCAGCGTTTTTCCGGTCTTTTTGTCGATTAAGGCATCGCTAGCTAATTCTAAATACAAGATATGAATTATTTACGCCTTTGACAAAAGGTAATAAAAACCCAAGAGCATGTTTAAACTTTATCGCACAGTGATAATCAGATAGTTGCGGTTCTGACAAAGCGTTATTCGAGGCACTTAGCGGGCTAAGTAACGAGGATAACGTGAAGTCAGGTTCGTAAATAGTTGGTTATCAGAAGTTAGAAATTTAAATATGCTCTTAATCCTCCCCTACCAAGCGCCGCTCCAATTCTTCCAAAGAAACGCCCTTCGTCTCCGGCATCAGGAAGAGTACAAACAGCAGTTGTAGGACCATCATTCCCGCAAAAAACACGTAGATCATCCAAGTGCTACCCGCCGCTTCTAGGGCCGTCATCACGGGTAGGGTCACCATGGTGATGAGGGCCGCAAATACCCAGTGGGTGCCGCTGCCCAGTGACATGCCGTTATCGCGCACCCGATTAGGAAATATTTCGGAAATGAATACCCAAATGACCGCCCCTTGCCCGATAGCGTGCGAAGCGATGAAGCCACAAATCAAAAAGATGACCCACAGCCCCGTCGCGCCCGTGTAGGAGGCGTAGCCCACGCCCGCCAAAAAGGTGATATAGCCGATACTCCCAATCAGCATCAACTGCCGACGTCCACCCGCCCGGTCGATCAAGTACAGACCGAAGAGCGTAAAAATCAGATTGACTACACCTATCGGTACGGAGGCAGCTAGGACGTTCGTCGGGTCAATACCCAGGCTCTCAAAAATGCGCGGTGCGTAGTAGAGCACGAAGTTGATGCCGGACAATTGGTTGAAAAATGCTAGGAGGAACGCGAGTAGAATCGGCTTGCGGTACTTGGCCGAAAAGAAGGACCTCGCCCCCACCGACTGGTTTTGCTGCTGCGTTTGGCGAATGGCCGCAATTTGCGCATCGACGTCCGTAGTGGGGTCCAGCGTTTGTAAAATGCGACCTGCGCCTGCTTCGTCGCCTTTCTTTAGCAATAGCCAACGCGGACTTTCGTCGATGGACAGCACCATCACCGTATAGACCAGGGCAGGTAGTGCCTCCACGCCCAGCATCCAGCGCCAGGCTCCCGCGCCGAGCTGAATGCCTAGATAGTAATTGGACAGATAAGCGATTAAAATTCCCAGGACAATATTGAATTGGTACAAAGCCACCAGACGCCCCCGCTGCTGCGCCGGAGCAATCTCCGAAATGTAAACCGGAGCCGCCACCGAAGATGCACCCACCCCTAAACCACCGATAAAACGGAAGAGCGAAAACAAAAACGGGTCCGTCGCCAGGGCAGAACCCAGCGCAGAAACCGCGTACAGCACCCCAATCCAGAAGAGCGTCCGCTTGCGCCCCAGACGGTTATTGGGCACGCCACCGAACAACGCCCCGATCACGGTTCCCCACAATGCCATCGACATGATGAAAAAGCTGTGGAATTTATCGCCACACGCTCCGAAAGGAATGATCGTATCCAGAAAGCCGAAGCACGGATAATTCGCCCCCCAAAGCTGCTGAATCGACTGATCAGCCCCGGAAATAACGATGGTATCAAATCCAAATAGAAAGCCCGCCAGAGCAACGGTGCCCGCGTAGAAGGTTAGGTTGTTGGTTTTCACGTTGAGATAGATTGCTCTTCAAAAAATGTGTTCACTAGCATTGATCCTGCCCAGTATTACATCAGCATACTAATAGATTGCCAAACTAAAAAACCTAAGACGGATAGCCAAACTTGAGGGCGGTAAAACGAATTCGTGCGTGTTGGGAAAGCGTAATGGCGTGTCGGTTAGTCTTAGAATGCACCGACACAATCGTAGCCTGTGAATTACTATCCTTATTTTTGGGAACATCAAAGACTAACCCACTACAAAAACGGCACCTTCACGACCTCCGCCCGCAACTTTTTACGTCCCGTATCAATCAGCAAGGTCGTACCCGCGACGCGGTAGTCCAGCGCGATGTAACCCATGCCGATGGGATAACCGAGTGAAGGGGACTGCGTGCCGCTCGTCACTTGACCAATCACCTCACCCGCCTCGTTTTCGATGGCGTAACCGTGGCGGGGAACGCGGCGATCTTCCATGCGAAAACCAACTAAGCGACGGCTCAGGCCCTCCGCTTTTTGTTGCGCGAGGAAATCACGGCCCAGGAAGTCGCCTTTCTTCATTTTCGTGATCCAGCCGAGGCCCGCTTCGAGGGGGCTGGTCGTGTCACTGAGGTCATTGCCGTAGAGGCAGTAGCCCTTTTCGAGGCGTAGGGTGTCGCGCGCACCGAGGCCCGTGGGTTGGAGGCCGTGGTCCTTACCCGCTACCAGTACCGCATCCCAAATCGTACCGATCTTATCGGCGTCGGCGTACAACTCGAAGCCACCCGCGCCCGTGTAGCCCGTAGCGGAGAGGATGACGTTATCCACGCCCGCAATGCTTCCTTTTTTGAAGGTGTAGTACGGAATACTGCTGAGGTCCGTTTCCGTCAGCGTTTGCAAAATCGCGGTGGCCAGTGGTCCCTGGACGGCCACCAAACCCGTCTGGTCCGAGATATTGATGAGCTTGGTATCAAAGGTGTTGTGCTCCGTCAGCCACGCCCAGTCTTTGTCGATATTAGCGCCGTTGACCACCAACATATAGGCCCGCTCGCCCTCAGAACAGTGATTTTCTGGCAAACGATACACTAGCAAGTCATCCACGATGCCCCCCGTCGTATTGGGAAAGCAGGAATACTGCGCCTGACCGATTTCCAGTTTACTGACGTCATTACTGGTGACGTACTGGATGAAATTGAGCGCTTCTTTTCCGCGCACGATGAATTCCCCCATGTGCGAAACGTCGAAGATGCCCGCCCGCTCGCGTACGGCAGCGTGTTCTTCCTTGATGCCCGCGTAGGAAATGGGCATGTAAAATCCGGCGAAGTCGACCATTTTGGCGCCGAGGGCCTCGTGGCGTGCTTTTAGTGGAGTGGTTTGCATAAGTTTATTTATTTGCCGTCGGCACAATCACCGCATCCGTGATCACGTCCCCTTCCTGAATGGCGTGAATCGTTTCCATGCCTTCCACCACCTGACCGAAAACGGTATAGCGACCATCCAGGTGCAAGGTGGGGGAATGCGTGATAAAAAACTGCGTCCCCTCGGTATCGCGTCCGGCGGAAGCCATACCCAGGCGGCCCGCGCGATCATAGGAAATGGGACTCCATTCCGAGCGGATGCTGTAGTCCATACTGCCGTAGGCGTCGTTGCTGGGGCTACCGCCCTGTACGACAAAGTTGGGCACCACGCGGTGGAAAGCCTTGCCTTTGAGGAAACCTTCTTGGGCCAATTGCAATAAATTGGCTACCGAACCCGGGGCCGTTTGTGGCCACAGCACCAGCGTCACCGTTCCTTGATCGGTGGTCAATTGCAGCTGCGGTTGTGAACCGTAGCGCCCCAGCAACGACCAGTCAATGGGGTGATTAAACGCGAGTACTTTGGGCGCTGGCTCCGCCGCTCCTTTCAGGTAACTAATGGTGCTACTGAGTTCATTGTAACTCTCAATCTGCTCGGGTAGCGGCAAGGCATCTAAAACCGTTTGCAACAAGCCAACACTATCTACGAAGGGTTTAAAATCGATACTTTCCGAGCGTAAAGCTTGTGCCGAAAGGGCGACTGCGCCCGGCGCTTTAGTCTGAATGAGCTGGACAAAGTAACTGGCCAAGTCCCGCTTCACCCGGCGGCTACTGAGACCAAAAAAGCTATCAAAATTACCGTAGTTCGTAATCTGCAGCAAGCCTTCCGTGGCCGCCGTTTGTACCACTGGACTCGTGGTTGTTGTTGCTTCGCGGAAGAGGAAGCGGTAATTCCAAGGAAATTCGGCTAAGCCCAACAGGGCCTGGGCTTGGTCAAACTCGTCCGTGCTGCCGGCATACAATAATCGCAGTTCGGCGTTGATGGCGTCGCGGGTTTCTACCCGAAAGGCCGGTAAATGCCGATTAGCCGCGCGGTACAGCGGCAGTTCGATGGGCGTGGGCATCCCTTCTTTGGCAAAACGCCACCACTGGGCCGCGTCCTGTGGGTCCGAGTTTTCTAGCAAATATTCCACCGCCCGGCGCGCTACGTGTTCGTTTGGGTCGCGGAGAGCTTCCGTGACGAGGTTACGACAGTTTTCGTAAGGAAAGTTAGACAAGGCACGAATGATGTTGCACTTCACGCGGTAATCGCGCTCGCGTGCGTACTGCCCCATCAGGCTGCTGAGGGCCAGCTCACGTTGGGTTTTACCCAGAGCAATGGCCAGCGCCATGCGTACGTTTGCCTCGGTGGTGGTTTCAAACGTATTAACCAAGGTCGTAGTGAACGTATCCAAGGGCACCTGAAAACGGGCCAGATAGTTAGCCGCTACCAAGCGCACGCTGGCCGGGTAAAGGGTTCGGTCCGTCAGGTCGACCATCCGCCGCGTACCGACGGGTGCCGTTATTTTACGTAATCCGAAACGGTAAATTCCGAGTGCTTGCCCCTCCAATAGTAAAGTGTCCGTAGCGCGGTAGGTCGTCACGCTACTCAACTGCTCTAGTGTGGGTTGGTCGCCACATTTCCCGACGGCTTCCAGGACGGCCCGCTGGGAATAACCGTAGCGCCGAGCTGTATCCTGTACGAAGCCACTAATTAGCGCCGGAAGCGCCGCTTCGTTCGCGGTCTGCCCCAGGGCAAAAGCAGCCATGGCGCGTACCTCGTCCACCGGATCGCGCAACAGCAAACGCAGACTATCAATGGCGGGCGTTGCGTCCATGCTACCCAGCGCACGAGCAGCTAAGTAGCGATAGGTCGGCTGCTGGTGTTGTAAGAACGGCAGAAGCGCTTCCAATGCTCGCCGATCCTGCAAATTGCTAATCACCTGAAACAAAGAGTCATTCACATCTAAGTCGATGGTCGTGATCACCTCCAGTTCCTGTGGCGGGATACAGCCCGTGTACAGCGTGACGAAACTCAGTAAAAACAGGCCGTAGCCGAATAACTTATTCCTCTTCATCGCCAAAATCTGTATTGCCATCAATTTCAAAGCCATCTTCCTGAAAACCGTCCTCTTCTTCGGTCGGAGCGTTCGGGTTTTGGTATACTTCACAGTCGAGTTCGATGCCTAAATCACCGCCCGGACGGACGAAGCGCTGGTTGAAGTCCCACTTGACGCGCTCGTCTTGCTGCAAGTCCTCTAAGTAGTCAATCACCATCGGCTTGGCCATATAGGCCCCCATTCCCAGACTGAGCGTGCGGAAGCTAACCCATCGGTCATCGCCGCCGACCCAACTGCCCACGACGAGGCCGGGCGTTACGCCCATGAACCAGCCGTCGGCGTGTTCGTTAGTCGTACCCGTTTTACCACCGAAAGGACCCCGAATTTTACCTCGGTAGCCCGCCGAATGTTGGAGCATATCCAGCATGGCGTAATTCGCATTCGGTTTGATGGCCGGGCGATCGGACGGTACTGCTTGGTAGATCAAGCGTCCGTAGCGGTCTTCGATGCGGAGCAAGAAAATTGGCTCGGCGTGTTCGCCATTATTGGCAAAAGTGGTGTAAGCACTCGTCATTTCCATTACGGACAAGTCCACGGCCCCCAGGCAGATAGAGGGCGTAGCCGGAATCGCCGCCTTGTCGATCCCCATCAGCGAGGCTTTCTCCCGCACCGGTTCGGGGCTACCGAGTTCCTTCATCAGGGTAACGGAAATGGTATTTTTTGACTTTTTGAGACCGTCTTTGAGGGTCAATAGCTCGTTGGTGTACTTACCGGAAGCGTTTTTAGGCGTCCACGGCTTGCGCAAGTAAAAACGTCCGTCGCCCGGCTTGATCGTCACGGGTACGTCCATGTACTGCTGGCAGGGCGAGATACTCTGCAAATCGACTGCCGTAGCGTAGACGAAAGGCTTGAACGTAGAACCCACCTGACGGCGCATATTCCGGTTGACGTGGTCGTATTTAAACCATTCAAAATTCACCCCACCGACCCAAGAACGCACGTAACCCGTCTGCGGCTCAATGGCCATGAGACCCGTTTGTAGAATCATCCGGTGGTACTTGACCGAGTCGAGCGGCGTCATCGTAGTGTCGGCAGTCATGTCTTCACCGTAGTAAGCAAAAACGTTCATCTCGGTGGGTGTATTGAAGTCCTTCTCCACGGCGGCTTGGAGGGCATCCCACTGCTTTTTGAGTTCGCCGAAGCGTTGGCTACGGGCCACGCGGCGGTACTTGTTGGCCAAACTGGAACCAATCATTCCCTCGCGCACCAGTTCTTTGATGACCGTGCCATCTTCCTGGTCGCGCATGATGCGGTCGATTTCGCGGTCGTCACTGCTGAATTTGAGGCCCGTTTCTTCACTCAGCGCTTTGGTGAGGTCGTTGAGGTATTGGCCGCGCAGACGCTGGTAGCGCGTGGAGGCGCGAATGTCTTTCTGTAAATTGGCCTTACGGCGCTCAATGGGTATCTCCGTTTCCGTACCGTACTCGTAATCCCAGGGGTCTTTGTTGCGCCAGTGGCGGAAGAAGGTCTTTTGCAACTTAGCCATGTGATCGTGGACGGATTGCTCGGCCAGTTCCTGCATGGCGGGTTCAATAGTGGTGTAGATTTTGAGTCCGTCGCGGTAGATGTCGTAGCTGGTACCGTCGGCTTTTTGTACTTCGGGGCGCTTGAGGATGTCCTTGATTTCTTCGGCCAGCACCATGCGGAAGTAAGGCGCGAGGCCATCCACGTGTGTCTGGCTAGAGAGACTCAGTCCGAGGGGCGTTTGCCGCAATTCGTCGTACTGGGCTTGGGTGATGAAGCCCGCTTTGCGCGTTTGGTCCAGCACGACCTCCCGGCGGCGCTTGACCACTTCGGGGCGGCGTTTGGGGTTGTACAAAGAGGAGTTCTTCAACATCCCCACCAGAGTAGCACTTTCCTGAATATTCAAGTCTTCCGGGGCTTTAGAAAAGTAAATTTCCGCTGCTGCCCGGATGCCCTTGGCGTTATTGATAAAATCGTAGCGGTTCAGGTAAAGCGCAATGATTTCTTCTTTAGTGTACTTCCGCTCTAGACGCACGGCGATGATCCATTCGCGTAACTTCTGAAAAATAGCGTTGGAAAATTTCTTAGAGCGGGTACCCGTAAACAACAACTTCGCCAACTGTTGGCTAATCGTACTGGCCCCGCCACGTTTGCCGAGAAAAGCCACGGCTCGCGCCAGGCCGTAAAAGTCGATGCCCGAATGCTCGTAGTAGCGCACGTCTTCCGTAGCGATTAGGGACTGCACCAGATGCTCTGGTAGCTCTTTATAATCAACGTTGACCCGGTTTTCAGCGTAGTACTTGCCCAATACTTCACCGTTTTCGGCAAACACCTGGGAGGCGACGCTCGTCTTCGGGTTTTCTAACTCCTGCACCGACGGCAAATCCGTAAACGACAGCCCGATGAACAATAGGATAACTGCCACAATTCCGCCGAACAATAGCCGCCACAGCCAGCGAACGATATTCTTATGGCGGGGGTTATCGTGATTGTTGAGTAAGTTGTCAATCAGTTGACGCATAATGAGGTTGTATGTGAAAAAACTGCTTTGTTCTATCTGGCTCTCGGCTTAGCCGAGACCAGTCTATACAATGTCCGCAAGATACAGCTTTGTACGTATTGCGCTACGCTAGGCTGTTTAAGTGTTAGTAACTTTTGCGTAAGTGTTACCTCGGCCACTGATTAGCGCGCTTATTTTCGTTGGCCAGGCGCGCGGTCTCTTCAATGCGCTTGGCGCGGGTAGTGGGGCGCTTAGCATTGAAAATCCACTCCAAAATTGATCGTTTGGTGAAGCGGGGAAAGGCCTCCCAGTGGGTAGCTGCGTTGGGAAATTGCGCAAAAGCCGTCTGCAAATCGGGTGGAACTACTAGGTTTTCTACCTCATTTAATGCGTCCCACGTACCGCTGGCTTTCGCTTCCTCAATCATGGCTAGCCCAGCGGGAGCAACGCGGTCTTCGGCTAGCAAGCGCGCTATTTTTTCCTTATTGACCCGACTCCAATTGCTCTTCGGGTTGCGGGCGCTAAAAAACTGGTAATAGCTTTGCGCATCGCGTTTGTTGGGCTTACTGTCGATCCAACCAAAGCAAAGGGCCTCGTCTACCGCCTCGGGATAGTAGACACTGGGGACACCGCTGTCTTTTTTGTAAATGATTAGCCAGACAGAAGCGGTGGCGGCGTGATTTTCGGTTAGCCACTGGCGCCAAGCGGCACGGTCTCGGGCGTGGAAGGCGGGGATACGTTCTTCGATCATGCGTCGTGTCTGTATGAAGTTGGCTGCAAAATAAGCGTATATTTGTAGTATGATTAGAGAGCGGTACATCAACTTGTTTACGGACTTCGGTTTCAAAAGAGTATTTGGTCAAGAAGCCAATAAAGACCTCTTGGTCGACTTTCTGAATCAAGTACTACCAGTAGAGTACGAAATACAAGACCTTACCTTCTCTAAGAATGATCATCCCGGAGCAGTCAATGATATGTTAGCCAAGGTCTTCAAAATTGCGGAAGTATCTAAAATGAATAGTACGGAAAAAGAGGCATACATTCGCAGTTTGAAGTATTTAAGAGACTTACATAACGTAGTAGATACGGCCTTCGCAGAAGGCGAGCAGGCTGGCTTGAAGAAAAAAAACACCCAGGTCATACAAAAAGGAATAGCAAGCGGCTTGTCCGTCGAAATACTAGCAGAGCTAACGGGACTCTCGATTGAACACGTACAAAAGATCGTGGAGCATATAAAGATTGAGAAATAGTACACCCTCATGTACTAAAAGGAAAAAATAACCGAGGTATTGAGCTATGATTAACTTACATCATTCTCATGATAGCAATCAACAATAGGACGCCCACTACCGTCGTAAACCATCCCAAGCGTTTGGATTTGACCCAGCCCGAAGCGGATAGCAAAGTCGTTATCGACAATATTCCCAGTAGTAAACCCACACTGGCAATATTTCTCGTGGCTCGCAAATCTGCTTCCGGATTGGGCAAGGGGTAGCCCTCGGTGGTGAGCATAATCACACCGGTCATACCAAAAATGGCCAGCAAAAAGGCTGCGGTGGATAGAATAGCAGCGCAAAAAATAATCGCCATCACACGGTCGTGGCGCTCGTACCCCAGTAGCGTCACCACTGCTGAAATAGAAAAACCTTCCAGGATTCCACACACAAACAAGGTTTGCTTGGCCAGTTCCCGCAGGTAAGCCGGGTCCATCTCTATCATTTTTGCCTAGTTGTATTGTCAAAAACCAATTGCTGGTATGGGTTCGGAACTGCTGCTGCCTCGGGGTACAAGTAGAGTTCAAAATACTCCCCCTTGGACCATTCGTCTATTCCGTAATCGTACCACGGACTGCCGGGATTCCCCGAACTCCCTCCCGGTAGCACACCCCAAGCCCGGATGGGGTCTTCTAGCGAAACGACCATGCGCCAACTCGGTCCAAAAGTAGCGGACAAAGCATTGGGCGCGTACTTCCAACCATCCGTTTGCAAACTACTGCGCCCCATCCCCGGGATACGGGCGAGGTGGGGAATGCTGGAACCCCGGTGAGTATTCCAATCGTAGCCATCGGTTTCTAGCAACAAGTCGGCGGCCTGACTACTGGCCATAAATGCTTGGTGTACCATCTCTAGCGCCGTTTCCCGCTCCGACGTGCTCTGATCATCAAAAATGGGGTCCTGACGAGCGGTTTCTAACAGCTCAATCAAGCGCCAGTTTTCGGGGTAAAGCAGCGGACGCTCCTCTTGTTGCAGTGCGTACACCTCATCAAAAGTGTAGCGGTAGAGGCTGTCGTACCACATTTGAAAGAAGACGGGTTCGATACTTTCGGAGGTATGGCGATAGTCCCAGTTGCGGAGTTGTTCAAGACGGCTTGCCAGATGTGCTGGTAGTTCCGCTTGCTTTAGTAGATCCAGCATCTGCGGCAAAGCTTCTTCCGCCAGAAGGTTGTGGGCGTCGTGCTGGAGGGCCATGAAATCTTCTGGGCGGACGTTTTGCATACTATCCAACCGTCGGTTGAGGTAGCGGCCACGGTAGTCCGCAAAGCCGCCGTAATAATAGTACGGATAGTCCGTATCCGTTGAGCGCTGGTTGGCCGAGGCGACAAATTGACGCTCCGGATTCACGCTACGCGGGATATGGTCAAAGGGAACAAAACCGGGCCAAAGCGCCTCGCTTTTGGTTCCGTTTTGTACCAAGCGGCCTTGCCCCCGCTGGCGCAGCGGAAACTGTCCCGTCACGGTTAGTGCTACGTCCCCCGCTTGGTTGGCGTAGACGATATTAGAAGCAGGAATGGCGAACCCCCGCAGGGCTTCGCGGTAAGTCTCCAAGCCGGTATTGCGCATCAGGCTGAGGAAAACTTCGATCTGGTCCGTATCGGGCAGCCGCGGTGGGTCGTGGGCTAACCAACGCATCGCCAGGTCGCGGTAGCCACTCTCGGGTTGATCGTAAACGACGGGGCCGAAGACCGTCCAGGGTGTGCGTACAATTTCGGGTTCAGCTTGTCCGTTCACCCAAATCGTGTCGGTCACCCACTCAGGTTCGACCGCTTTTCCGTCGAGGCGATAAGTGGTGCGGGTATCATCCGTCCATTGGATGCGGTACCAGTCGAGTACATCGTGGCCCACGTTGGTGATGCCCCAGGCGGTCGCTTCGTTAAAACCAATCAACACCCCCGGC
>JBCDIR010000030.1:0-10664 GCA_038748735.1 Bacteroidota bacterium
CCCGAAACGCTGACGTCACCTAGTTCCGTATAATTACCTGTATTGGTCGGACAACCAGGGCTAAAACTATTATCGAAGGGTAAGTTACCACAATCAGTAGAACCAAAAATAGCCAGATCGACATTCATACTTCCAGGTACATTATCCTGGAATCCCACGTAGAAATCGAAGCGGTATTCTTGACCAATTTCCATGATTTCGGTCAGGCAAGCACCGACGTATTCTTTATAATTACTATTGACGATGTCTTCCCCGTCTCGGAAACCTACCCCGCCCTCGCCATCGGGAAAGGGTAGGGGGGCAAAGGCCGGAATACTGGTGTTGCCCAAGTAGTTGTTGCAGGTGTGTACGTAGTCGGTCGTTGGTCCGGAGGCTTGCACCCAGCTCACGGCGCAGTTGAGCATGGCATTGGCCGAAGGGCAACAAGTCTGCTCTTCAAAAGATGGATTGGGAATCAGCGAAGAAGGCACGAAAGCCTCACAAATACACTCCGGGTCATTGAGATCAACCAGACCATCACCGTCATCATCAATGGCGTTGTCACAGATTTCTTGGCTGAGCAATAAAGTCGGTAAGGCCAGTAGAAGGAGTAGGAGTAAAGGGAATCGCATGAGTAGTGAAGTTGTCGTTAATTCCAAGTTAACACAAAAAGCTACACTTTGCTTGCTGGGAAAGGACCAGAACTGAGCTTATCCCGGATAACCGACAAATTTCAAGCATTTACGAACTCGAAATCGTGGATGGCATCCAAGTCCAAAACGGTCTTCCCGGCTCGGTGGAAGTACATCGGTAAGAAACGAGCGTCCTGCCGAATTTCACGGCAAGTATACGAACTGCTCACGTGAATCCGCTGCCCGAAGGACTCGTTGAAGCCCTCAATAAAGATAATGATTTCGGCCTGGTGTTCCGTGAAGTCTTTGGGGGCCCAGCCGTGGATGGGGCTGTCTTTGTCGATGAGGTGAACGATGGTCCAGTTGAGGGGAAGTAGGTTCACACGGTTCCGCTCCAGTGGGAGGTTATAAAAGCGGCGGTTGGGGATACCGTCAACCGTTTCTTCCACCCACGAAAGAATCACACTAGCTTGTAAGTTGATGACTTTGCTGTCGTGGGAATTAGCGATCCGAAATTGAAAACTCATCAGTTCGGTGTCGCGGTAGGGCGAGAGTAGCGCATCTTTACTAAAAACGAGTTGGGCCTGTGCCTTAGAAAAACGTGCAAAGAACAAACCCGTTGCGAGTGCCGTAGAAATCAATCCAACCAGCGCCGCCGCCGAAGCCAGTAGGTTAGCCGCCGTTCCGGTTGGACTTATCGCCCCGTAACCCACCGTCGTAAAGGTCTGGATACTGAAGAAAAAACAAGCCGCCAAGCGCTCCAGGGTGCTGCCGCCCGTTACGCTAGACAATTGCTCCGCACCAATAGCCAGAAAGCCCAGCGCAAATACTAGATTGACCGCCAAATAATACAGCACGATGAGACCAAAAAAGCGTCCCCACGGCATCTCCACCAGCGACTGGTAAGCGGTCCATACCTGTTCGCCCTCACGGATGATGTTGTAGGAACCGTCCTTGTTGATGAGCCGATCCGTCGACTGGGTGATTTTACGGCCAAAGCCGGGGTCTAGGCCGGCGGAGGGTGGAGTGGGAGGTGGTTGGGAAGAAGCCATAGTTGTTTTTTGACAGGAACAGCCCAATGCTCCAAAGGGTTATTCGCGCAGCACTTTGAAATCATGTACCCATTCTTCGGGTCGTCTCAGTAACCTGATTTGATAATTTTCACCGTAGCTAGGTAAGACAAAGACAAATTTAGCCCTTTTGCTAGTACTTGGATGCACTGCACCAATATTTTCCTCCGAACGGATGATGTAGGTTTCGCCGTCTACGTCGATAAATTTTTTCTCTCGAAAGCAGGGTTCGTCCGTTTTGGGGCAGAAGATTTCTACCCCTATCGTTAAATGATGGTCAAAGCGCACTTTCTTAATATTGACGGAGATGAACTGGTATTGCATACCTGCAAACTCAAACGGCTGGTTTAAAGCGGGAAATTCGCTGACGCGCAGCGGGTTTTCTGGAGTGTGAGGGGAGGTGTAGAGCTGGGATTCCGGCTTAGCAGGTACTTCGGCTGGCGATGCTTGATCAGTAGTGGAACAACCACACAGTATGCCGAAGTAGAAAAGTAGGCCGTATTTTAGAGATCGTAAAAGTTTCATCGTAATCTCTCCATAAAGTTGTCTAAGCAAGCTAAGTTGACCGATCTGAAATAGGTTGCTGATAGAGGACGTGTCACTAATTACCATCTATCTATAAACTAATACCCAGATTCTCTAGATCTTTCTCTAGGTCATCCTCTGAGTAATGAATGTCTATACCTCGCTCAGCTAAGGCTTGCTGAAATTCTATTTGATTAAACCCAACTAGTGCTCTTGCTTGTCCCGTACTCATTCTTTTTTTTTCGTACATATAACAGGCAAAGTCCAGCAGTAATTCATCAGCCGGTATGTTGATTTGCTCAAGTATTTGGTCCGTTATTATTAATGCCATGCTTTTATTTTCAAAGTCGATTGTAGTAGTAATTGCTAAGATAACTAACTATTTTCATCGGGTCAAGTGTGTTTTTATCATCCTTTTATCCCGTACGTGTTACTTTTCTGTTTCTGTCGTACGCCCTATCGCCTCCGGCAACTTCCGCGTCTCAATTGGCTTAGTAGCGGGTTGCGCTGCCGGACGTGTAATGGCGCGGTAGGCCGCTGCTTGCATCTTCGGACGAATATTCATCCGCCCCAGCTTGTTGTTGCGCATACTCGGATAGGTGCGATTGGAGAGGAAGACGTAGAGCAATTCTTCCTGGGGGTCGGCCCAGACGCAGGTGCCGGTGAAGCCCAGGTGTCCAAAGGTGCGGGGACTGGCCGCTGCCGCCACGTTTTGGCTGCGGTCAGGGTTGAGTTGTTTCATGTCGAAGCCGAGGCCGCGGCGGGTCTCGTTGGGGAAGCGGCGGGTGAACTCCCTAACAATGTCCGGTCGCAGATAAGCGAGGTTGCCGTAGACGCCACGTTGCAGTAAGAGCTGTCCCAAGATGGCCAGTTCCCGAGCGTTGCCAAACAGGCCCGCGTGCCCACTAACGCCACCCAGCATGGCGGCCCCCATATCGTGTACGTAGCCGTGGACCTTTTGCTGTCGCCAGTAATTGTCTCGTTCCGTAGGCGGAATACGGTTGAGCGGAAAGCGTTCGCGGGGATTAAAAACCGTATTGTATAATCCCAACGAGCGGTAAAATTCCGCTGCCAAATAGTCATCTAAGCGCTGGCCACTGACGCGCTCCACCACTCTAGAGAGGTAATAGAAACCCAAGTCGCTGTAACGGTAGTTATTGTTGCTGCGCAGGTCCGACTGGTCGATATGGTACCAAATGGAGTCGATGTAAGTTTCGTTGAGAAAAAGGTTGTCGTTGACTTTGACTCGGTACGCGCCACCCGCCCGCGAGCGGTAGACCTCCCGCTTGCGCGAGCCATTGGCCTCTAGCGTACTGGCGTAAAACGGAATCCACGGTTTGAGGGCCGCCCGGTGAGCGAGTATTTCGCGGATGCTCAGGTTGTTCTTGTTGGTCCCCCGTAGTTCGGGTAGGTAGTCACCGAGGTGCGCGTCCAGGCTGAGCCGTCCTTCTTGCACCAAGTCCATGATGGCTAGCGTAGTGGCCATGATTTTGGTAATGGATGCGAGGTCGTAAATGTCATTTTCGCGTACGGGCTGCCGTCTGCTGTAAGTATGGTGACCGTAGGCTTCGTGGAAAACAACCTTCCCGTAACGCGCTACCAGCACCACGCAGCCGGGGGTAGCGCCAGCGTCGATGGCCGCTTTGGCTAAGGCGTCAATATGCGCACGCAGCGAATCGCCGTTCATGCCCACCCGTTCGGGTTCGGTGTAGCCCATCCGGAAAATGGTACGCGTGCTCACGCCCGAGTTGTAATGAGAACGCTCCGAAGCGGTCACGGGCAAGCGACCATTGATACCCAAGGCACCAAAGAGGGCTTCGGCAGCTTTGTGCTGGGTCAGTTCGTCGTCGTTGTAGGCTTGGAGAACGGTCTCCACATCATCAAACAAGCGTAGACTATACGGATTACCAAAGACGGTGAGGATGACTTTGGTTTTAGTTTGCAATTCTTCCAAAAGCTGTACCAACGACGGCTGTATGCCGAAATCTTTACTACTCAAATTGTTCATCTTGTGCAAACTGACGATGACGATGTCCTTTTCGCCGAGTTTACGTAGCAATTCCCGTTGCTCACTCGTGGATAGGGAATGCTGACAATTCATCCAGTCAACGGGCGCATAGTCCCGCAGCCGTGCTTGGAAAGCTGCTTGTCCAGTAATACCGACGGCCAGTGCCCCAATCTTGACGCCTTTTAGGGTCTTAATTGGAACAATAATATCTTCTTGACGAACCAGCGTCAGGGCGTTTTCTACCAAGCGTTCACGCAGGACCTTGGCTTCGGCGTTATTGATGTCCTCTAGGATGTTTTCGGTGGTGATGGCCGTGTAGCGGGTCAGCCCCATGCGGTACTTGGCGCGCAGAACTCGTTTGACTTTTTTACGTAATGCTGTTTCTGATAGCTCGCCATTTATAAGGCGCTTTTCGATAGCAGCTTTGGCTTGGCCGAGATTGACCGGGAGTAACAAAATATCGTTACCCGCTAGGAGCGCCTCCGCCTCCGCCTCGCCGTTGCCGAAGTGATTGGTGACGCCTTTCATACCCAAGCCATCCGTAAAGGTGAGGCCCTCAAAACCCATCTCCTCCCGCAGAATACCGTTAATGGCCTTAGCGGAAAGCGAAGTGGGGTGGTTTTCACGGGCTTCAATCGCCGGAATTTGCAAATGTCCCACCATCACACTGCCCACACCCTGTTCCACGAGCGCGCGGAAGGGATACATTTCAATGCTGTCCAGCCGCTGTCGATCGTGGGGAATGAGCGGTAGGCTGTAGTGCGAATCCGCATTGGTATCACCGTGGCCGGGGAAGTGTTTGGCGCAAGCCACTACGCCGTGGTCTTGCATACCTTTAGCGTACTGAATACTCTTCAACGCCACGTTGATCCGGTCTTCGCCGAAAGAGCGGGTACCGATGACGGGGTTGGCCGGGTTATTATTGACATCGGCTACGGGCGCGAAGTTGACGTTGACCCCCACGCGTTTCATTTGCTTAGCCACTTCAGCCCCAAAATCGTACAGCAGTCGATTATTCCGTATCGCCCCCAGCATCAACTGCCGTGGATAGGGGATGACCGTTTTTTTCATCCGCATCTGCAAGCCCCACTCGCCGTCAATGGCGATCATCATCGGGATGCGCGATTGGGCTTGGTAACTGTTGAGCAACTCCACTTGCTTAGTCGGCGTTCCTTGAAAAAAGCAGAGTCCACCAACGTGGTAACGTTCAATATTGCGCCGCACGGAAGCAACGTGCTCTGGTCCTAAATCGGAATGCGCCCGAATCATAAACAACTGCCCGATGCGCTCGTCCTGTGATAGGGCATTGTAAACAGAATCGACCCAGATGGCTTCCTGGGCGTGAGATTGATTGAGGTTGGCGTGGTATTGCGCCACTACCGGTGATAGATTGAAGAGGAAAAACAGGAGCGACAACCCAAGCAGGGTCCGAGGTTTAGATTTCTGGAGTAGCATCGTGTGTATGTTCGGTAACTGGGAATATCTTTGCTTACGCGTAACGGGCGTGGCGTGTTGCGTTCGGTGGGTAAGATAAGTGGAGATTAGGGTACTGGCAAAGTGGACGGCAGTTAATGTAGGGTTAAAACAGCAGCAACGCCAACTAGGATAGCAATTGATGAAGTCAACTTTTAACTGAAAGAAGAGCAAATTACTGGAGCGCTGATTTGATGCACGCCGCCTGCGGCGGGCCCTCCCTTAGGTCCTTGTCTCCGTCCGTCCTGACACTCCAGAAACCCCAGAATGAAGGTTATGGACATTATCTATAACTCGCTTGCAGCAACTGCAAACAACCAAACTTGTTCTAACCTTATGTGCAAAAGTGCAACTCAGAAATCAACCACCGACTAAGTGGAGGGTAAGAAACTCAGAGAAGTAGCTCGAAATAGTCTATTTTCTTACTACAACGCTATAAAGATAAGGGATAGAGTCTTAAAAACCAATTTTTATTTAAAATAATTTTTGAAATCAACAAATACTACTCCCAAGTCCCGTACACCGTTACGGAGACGAATTTACCATCTACTAAATGAAACAGCCCGCCCCAGCCGCCGAACCAGAAGCGGTCCTCTCGGTCGCGGTAGATGGCGAGGATGCCGTTGGTGGGTAAATCTGCCTCTTGGTAGTAATTCGTAAACATTCCGTTGCGATACTGATATACACCGTGGTTTTCCACTGCGAACCATAAAACGCCCTCGGTATCTTCCAAAATACCGGTGATTCTTCCGCTAGGGAAATTAACATTGTCCTCATCAAAAATGACCAGCGTGTCCTGCGCGTAACGCAGCAGTCCGTACACATTGGTACCCAACCAGAGCGCCCCGCTGCGGTCTTGGTAAATTTCCCGCACGTGCTGACACAGTTGCCCTTCGAGGAAGAATAGCGGGTCGGTAGAGGCTGTTTCGGTGAAGGTTTGGGCAGTGGTTCGTGCCGTAGCATTGGCACGCTCGCGTTCGCTCGGCGTTTGGGCTGTGCAGTTAACCAGGAAAAGTGAAAAGGCGATTAGAACGGCACTACTTGGATGAATTAGCATGGCTAGTAATTAGTATTTGCGACCAAATTACGCGAAAGCGTCGAATGCTTCTTTTTATTAACGGGTCAGTAACAGCTCAATTTTCGCACGCCGACCAGTTCGCAATTACAAGTGATATGTGGCTGGCGGTAGCCACCTCAACCGCGATCCCGAGTATCGGGAGAGCACCACCGCGACGAAGGAGTACGACCACACATTAGCAGCTATAACCAGAGAATAAATGTGATACTATATTATTCATCCCGTCCACAACGTCTTCCAAGGAATAACGAAGGGGAGAATCACCACCCAAACCACGAAGGTACTGGCCATACCCGTCGGATAAGGTTCACCCCGTTGCATCGCTGGTAAAGCTGCAAAAAGCAACCAGCTCCCTTTGTAAATAAATTGAAATAAAAACACCCACCGCATTGGCTCGGGCCGCCACAGTCCCACGAGCGAGAGGAGAAAAATAGCGAACCACAACGCTCCCACCAGTCGAATGGATTCCGAATAGACAAACTGCTCCTGAAAGACGGTCCGGTAGGCGATTTTGGGGTAAAACAAACTGCTAATACTGATCCAACCTGCCACGAGAATATTGGCGCAGTACATGGCGTAGGTGAGGAGGAGTTGGGCCGTCATTTTTGAAAGAAAACGGTTTGGAAGCGCTATTGTTGAAGACTATGCACACTAGAGCAACTACTTGGTTTTAAACTGGCAACATTCCCTACCTTTGACTGTTGAGTTATTATAGTAAACCAGCCACATGACCACGACTACGACCACCGCTTTTCAGGATGCTATCCTTGCCGGAATACCCAGCGAGTTGCCTACTGCGCAGCCGTACCCCACCGGAGCAAACCGCGCCCCCCGCCGCAAAGACATCCTGACCGAGGAAGAGAAAAAACTGGCTTTGCGCAATGCCCTCCGTTACTTTCCCGCCGCGTGGCACGCCGAACTATTACCCGAGTTTCGGGAAGAACTCCGCGCCTACGGCCGTATCTACATGCACCGTTTTCGTCCGGTTTACGCGATGCACGCCCGCCCCATTGAGGACTATCCGGCGCAATCGCAGCAAGCGGCGGCGATCATGCTCATGATTCAAAATAACCTGGACCCAGCGGTGGCACAGCACCCCAACGAACTTATCACCTACGGGGGTAACGGGGCCGTTTTCCAAAACTGGGCGCAGTACCTACTCACCATGCAGTACCTCGCTAGCATGACGGACGAGCAGACGCTGCATATGTACTCGGGTCATCCGATGGGTTTGTTCCCGTCGCACCAGGAGGCACCGCGTGTGGTGGTAACCAACGGTATGATGATTCCCAACTATTCCAAGCCCGACGACTGGGAACGTTTCAACGCCCTGGGCGTGACGCAGTACGGGCAAATGACGGCCGGTTCTTATATGTACATCGGCCCGCAGGGCATTGTACACGGCACGACGATTACGGTAATGAATGCCTTCCGGCGAACGTTGCCGCGGGGCGAATCGCCAGCGGGACGTATCTTTCTTACGGCGGGTCTTGGCGGTATGAGCGGTGCGCAACCGAAGGCGGGCAATATTGTCGGTTGCATCACCGTCTGTGCGGAGGTGAACCCCAAAGCGGCCCACAAGCGCCACGAGCAAGGTTGGGTAGACGAACTCATCGATAATACGGATGAGCTCGTGCTGCGCGTACGTCAAGCCCAGATTGATAAGGAGACCGTCTCCATCGCCTACGTAGGTAACGTAGTGGACGTGTGGGAACGTTTTTACCAAGAAAACATCCACGTCCAACTCGGTTCTGACCAGACGTCTCTGCACAACCCGTGGTCGGGTGGTTACTACCCGGTTGGTATGGATTTTGACGAGGCAAACGACCTACTGCGCGACGATCCAGAACGTTTTAAAACGCTGGTACAAGACTCGCTGCGACGACACGCAGCGGCGGTCAATCAACACGCCGAGCGGGGTACATATTTCTTCGATTATGGCAATGCCTTTTTGTTAGAATCCTCCCGCGCGGGGGCAGATGTGCTGGCGGAAAACGAGACTGATTTTCGCTATCCTTCTTACGTGCAAGACATCCTCGGACCCATGTGTTTCGACTACGGTTTTGGACCTTTCCGTTGGGTGTGCGCCTCGGGCCGCAGCGAGGATTTGGATACGACGGACGCCATTGCTGCGCGCGTACTCCGTGAATTGCGCCAAGCCGCCCCCGAAAACATTCAGCAACAGCTAGACGATAATATCCAGTGGATTGAACAGGCCAAAGAGAACCGCCTCGTAGTAGGTTCGCAAGCCCGCATCCTCTACGCCGATTCCGAGGGGCGCATAAAGATTGCCGCCGCCTTCAATGCAGCCATCGCCAAGGGCGAACTCAGCGGTCCCGTCATCCTTGGCCGGGACCACCACGACGTCAGCGGTACAGATTCGCCCTACCGGGAGACCAGTAATATCTACGATGGCAGCCGCTTCACCGCCGATATGGCTATCCATAACGTCATCGGAGATAGCTTTCGGGGGGCGACTTGGGTATCCATCCACAATGGTGGCGGCGTTGGTTGGGGCGAAGTGATGAACGGTGGCTTTGGGATGTTACTGGACGGTAGCCAAGCAGCGGCCGAGCGCCTGGAACGCATGCTTTTTTACGATGTAAATAACGGTATTGCCCGCCGCTCTTGGGCCAGAAACGAAGGAGCACTAGAAGCGATTCAGCGCGAAATGGAGCGCACGCCAGGGCTACGAGTGACGCTGCCGAATTTGGTGAGTGATGAGTTGTTGGACTAATCCCCAACTCACCACTCAAAATGCTCGCTTGCGAGGGTTTGTAACCTGCCTAGCCGACGTTAGTCAGGCAGGTCCGAGTACGAACATTACTGCTTGACAAACTCTACCCGCCGATTATTGGCCTTGCCCTCGGGCGTATCGTTGGCGCTGACGGGTTCGGCCTCGCCCATCCCTTTGGTGGTCAGGCGGCTGCCGTCAATGCCGAAGTGGTCGCTGAGTTTGGTTTTTACGGCCTCGGCCCGCTCCTCGGAGAGCGTTTGGTTGTAGTCCTCCGGCCCATCGCCGTCGGTATGACCTACGATCTGCACGCTGATATCAGGGTTGTCCCTCAGCACCTTGGCAATAGCTTTCAGCGTACCGTGTGATTCGGGCTGAATCGTGGACGAATTGGAGTCAAACGTAATACCGCGCGTCACCCACCGACCCGTCTCGACCAGTGCGTGGCGAGCGTCGGGCTTGCCCACGGCAAAGCGGACGTTAGAAAAGTAAATATTTTCCTTTTCGTTGGTCATGGCTGAGAAGAAGCGGATTTGATTGAGTTGGGCATCCGTAGCAATGGCGCGGGGCAGATCAATTACTTTTTGCTCGTCCAAGTACATCCGTACGCGGGTCTTTTGCCGCCAGATGGAGACGCGGGTGACCTTGCTGCCTAACCCACCGTTAAGGTGCTGCGGAGCACCCTTCTGACCCCTCACATCACCTAGGTAGCCGTCTTTGACCTGTGACCATTTTAATTCACCAGTATTTCTGCTGACCCCGCCACTGAGATCCATGAAAAAGCCGTATTTCCCAGTATAGCCTTTCGATAGACTAGCAGCTGGATCCTGTACTTCCGTCAGCAGTATCCTGAGAAGGCGTTGGTAAGCGTATTCCGGTTGAAAGTCAGCGATGAAATCGAACTCTAGCGTGAAGTTTTCCGGTAATTCTTTGATGTATTCGGGTATGAAGTTCCCTTTGAGGTTGTTTAATTTCAACCAGTGGCCTTCCACTTCGTCAAACTCGACGATTTCTGCGCCGGTATTAGTGTTCCACTGTAACGGAAAGTCACCGGTTTCGGTAGTGGAGAAGTCGTCGTAGGCAATGATCTCATTACCGGGTAGGAAATCGAACTTGGAATAAGCAGTGAAGGTTTTAGGCCCAGCTTCGGCTTCGGTGGCTTCCG
>JBCDIR010000031.1:0-10650 GCA_038748735.1 Bacteroidota bacterium
AAACCTGCCGAGACGCCTTTACCAGAAATATCCCCAACGCAGAACGTGATTTTTCCGTCTTCAAATTCGATGTAGTCGTAATAGTCACCGCCCACGCCCAGGTGCGGCTTGTAGATGCTGGCCATCTCGTAGCAATCCCGCTGGGGGAGCTTACTAGGAATGAGTGTGCGCTGAATTTCCCCGGCCAGTTCCATCTCTTTGTGAAAACGTTCCTGTTCCAGTTGACGCTTGAAGAGACGTTTATTTTCAATAGCCACAGCTACAATATTAGTAATAGTGGTGATAAACTGCACCTTTCCGTACATATCGTCTTCCTCCGTAAAACCACCGATGAAGACGTAGGCAATGGGGCTATCCTTGTGCAAAACGGGAATCACGAGATCGAAAGCCGAGAGAAAAACGTGGTCCGTCTGGTCCAAGTTGACCAACTCGGTGAAGCGGGCCAGTTCCGGGGTGATGTCGTAGCGCTCTTGCGCTTTTGTCAGTCCGGTGCAACAAGGACATTCCCACTCGTCGTCCTTACCGTGAATGTAAAACGCCATCTTCTTGACCCCCAGCTCGAAGGTCAAAAAAGAGTGGTACATCTCGTACAAACTGTCTGCTGAGACGTTATTGTTGATGGCCTGCGTGAGGGTCAATAGTCGATTGACCTGCAACTGGCGCAGGTGGAGTTCTCGCTCTAAGCGTTCTACTTTCGAGAACCGCTTCCCCATATTTTCGAGGTCCATCATAGTCGTAAAGGTACAAAAGATTAACGGGGCCAAGCAGGAAAATGAGTCCATGTTAAGTGAACGACCAAGCAGCTATACACGTAAGGCAGCGGTTGGGCGCAGCGCGAGTAGTCCGCCCACGGCGGCCGTCTACTTACGAAACGTCAGGCGAGCCAGACCTTCTTTGACGTGTTCCGGTGCTATTTTTCTGCTTGCGGCCGTTCCCGAAAGCGCAACGTTTGCGCCAGTTCCTCCAAGTAAAGCGGCGCATCGTCAAATAACAAAAAGACGAAGGCCATGCCTACCCCATCACGGTAGACCGCCGTCATTTGGCCATCTTTATATTCACTGAGTGCATTCTTCGGAGAAAAGAAAAACGTCTGCGCCCAGTCCGCATGGTACACGGTATCCACCACCGCAGGATCTACACCGTGGGCAGCGATGTAGCTGTCTTCTTCGTTACTAGCCAGTTGAACGATAGTCGTAGCAGTATGTACGTGGGGTACGAAGAACGTATCCGTAGCCGTCGGGTAAAAGTAATACAGTACGTCCACGTTCTGCTTGCGAATACTCAAGCGAAAGTCAGTGGCTTGCTGCGCTTGGAGGCGCTTGCGGTGTAACCGAAAGTCGACCGATGGAGCGTGCCAGACCAGTTCATTATTCGCTAGGAAAGCTTTTAGTTCATCAGGTAAATCTGCTTCTTGGGCGCACAGCTGCGGCGGTGTTAACGAACAAACGAAAAGCAAATATAGGAAGTAGCGAATCCACATAGAACAGTCATTTATTGCTCATTAGATGCCATGTTAACGTCCGCTCGGGCCAGAGCGTATAAACAGTGCTGATTTCCAGTTGTTAACAGAGGCATATGACAACATTTCCAGCACAACTCCAAGAACGCCTTGCGGACCCCTTGCCCGGTCAAGTGGCTCAGTACGAGATGGCTTCTGCTGACCGCCGCCTAGCCGTTCCTCCCTCCGCCGATGCGCGCCAGGCGGGGGTGATGGCCCTGTTTTACCCCAAAGCGGGCGAGTGGCACCTCGTTTTTATTCAACGCACTAGTAGCCACCCCAACGACCGCCACGGAGGTCAGATCGGTTTTCCCGGCGGCAAGGAGGAACCCACAGATGAGAACATGGCGGCTACGGCCCTGCGTGAGGTCGAGGAGGAAATTGGCGTACCACAGGGCGATATTGAACTACTGGGCGCGTTGAGTCAGTTGTACATTCCCGTTAGTAACTTTTTGGTCTTCCCGTACGTTGGCCTGGTCCGCAGCGGTCGGCCCAATTTTCAGCCGCAGCCATCCGAGGTAGCCGCTATCCTCGAAGTCCCCTTCTCTATTTTTCTGGATACCAGTCGTCGCAAGCGCACTGACATCCAAGTGACGGAACGGATTACGCTCAAAAATATCCCCTATTTTGATCTGCCCGGTCAACACGTCCTTTGGGGCGCTACGGCCATGATGATGAGCGAGCTGGTGGCGGTTGCGCAGTCTATTCCGGTAGATTTACTGGTGGAGTAATTGCTTCCTATTCCATAAGCGTTATCTTTACCGCCCTAGCATTCTTTCCAAACTTATGGCTAAATTAGCAGCACTTCGTCCGCATGCGGAAACCACTTACGCCAAGGAACTTAAAGCCTTAGCTAAACAAGACGAACACGCCCGGCCCACGGGTTGGAAAATGTCGCCACAAGCCGTAGTAACTTACGTGATGGGTGGTACCTTGCCAGATGGAACGGTCATCGAACCCAAGTACTTCGGTCAACGCCGTCTACTGGAAGTGGCCGTCGCTACGCTCGTAACGGACCGCGCGCTACTCCTCGTCGGTATTCCCGGCACGGCCAAAACCTGGGTCAGTGAACACCTCGCCGCTGCCATCAGTGGCAACTCCAAGCGACTAGTACAGGGCACCGCCGGCCTCAACGAAGAGGCTCTCCGTTACGGCTGGAATTACGCTCGCCTTCTCGCCGAAGGGCCGTCTGAGAAAGCGCTAGTACCCAGTCCAGTCCTGCAGGCTATGACCGAAGGCCAAATTGTCCGTGTCGAAGAACTAACGCGTATCCCCAGTGATGTGCAAGATGCGCTGATTACCATTCTATCCGAAAAAACGCTGCCCGTTCCGGAACTCAATACTGAAGTACAAGCTGTCCAAGGCTTCAACCTCATCGCCACGGCTAACGACCGCGACAAAGGTATCAACGAGTTATCTAGCGCACTGCGCCGACGTTTCAATACGGTGGTCATGCCCTTACCCGCCAGCTTAGAAGAAGAGGTAAAAATCGTAGAAACCCGCGTGCAACAAACCGCCAACCGTCTGGACGTTCCACCCGCGGCCTTACCCTCCGAAGAGGTACGCCGTTTGGTCACGATCTTCCGCGAACTCCGCAGTGGTCGTACCGAAGATGGCCGTACCCGCGTCAAGTCACCGACCAGTACGCTAAGCACAGCCGAGGCAATTTCTGTTATCAATAACAGCCAGGCGCTAGCTACGCATTTTGGTAACGGCAAACTGCAAGCCGAAGACCTCGCTGCCAGTCTCGTCGGGGCCATTGTCAAGGACAACAACCAAGACGCCCCCATTTGGGAGGAATACCTAGAGACGGTACTGCGGCAACGCAAGCCGTGGCAAGATTTATACGAGGCCTGTAAAGCTTTGCGCTGAGTAGGTTGTCGCCTAGTCCAAGTATTCTCTATCCCGTTTTACCGTCATTTCACGCTTGCCAGGACTGCTTCACCTATCTCTCGTATCAGTCCTGGGCCGCGGTACACCATGCCAGAATATACCTGTACCAAACAGGCTCCCGCTGCTAGTTTTTCCACTGCATCCGCTCCGCTCGTAATGCCACCTACGCCGATGATGGGCAATTGGCCATTAGACTTGGTAGCCAAGTAGCGAATGACTTCGGTGGCGCGCGCGCAGAGGGGCGCACCGCTGAGACCGCCGTTACCGATGGCCGTCACCTCGTCGGCGGACGTGCGGAGCCCCGCCCGGCTGATGGTCGTATTGGTAGCGATAACGCCCGCCAGTTTCGTTTCCTGCACGATGTCGATGATGTCATCCAATTGGCCATCGGTCAAGTCCGGGGCAATTTTGAGGAGGATAGGCTTAGGGCTGGGTTGTGCGTGATTGCGTTCTTGTAATACGGTCAACAAACGCGTGAGGGGTTCCTTCTCTTGCAGGTCCCGCAAGTTGGGCGTATTGGGACTACTTACATTGACGACAAAGTAGTCTACGAAGGGAAACAATTTATCGAAGCAGATGAGGTAGTCGTCCTGCGCGCGCTCGTTGGGCGTGTCCTTGTTTTTACCAATATTACCGCCGATGATGAGTTCCTTGGGGCGGTGCTGCTCCAAGCGGCGAACGAGCGCATCCACCCCCTCGTTGTTGAAGCCCATCCGGTTGATGAGTCCCTGATCGGCGGGTAAGCGGAAGAGGCGGGGCTGCGGATTGCCAAGCTGTGGGCGCGGCGTGACGGTACCGATTTCTACGAAACCAAACCCCAGCTCACTCATGGCCGCGAAGTAGCGTCCGTCTTTGTCAAAACCGGCAGCTAGTCCCACGGGATTAGGAAAATCTAGGCCAAAACACTGTCGCCGTAATCGTGCGTCCGTCAAGCGGTACTGACCGTTGAAAATCGCCCGTGCGCCGGGGAATTTAAGACTGGTTGCCAGTAGTTTTACCGTCAAGTGGTGGGCATTCTCGGGTGCGAGGCGGAAAAGTAGCGGTTTCAATACGTTTTGGTACAGCATGGCGAAGCAGTGTTAAGAACACAAAGCTACGCAATGACCACTGCTTGAAGTGGACCTCACTTAATAATTTTAGAACTATTTGGGTTCATCTGTCGAGTTATTTAGAATAAACTTACGTAACCAAAGTGAACTTTAGGCGCACCGAGGTCAAAACGCCCTCCCTGGGCTTTGCCAAAAGCGAGGCTGAGGCCAAATAGTCCCGGGCGCGTCTCGAAGGTGATGCCCGCACCAAAGCCCTGAAACCACAGCGTCGTGTCTACTTCGGCGGGGGTGCTCAACGCCGCATTGTCTACGTAGGCCGCGTCGTAAAAGGCGTACAAAAACGAATTTGTTCCCAACAAAAAACGGTACTCGCCCGTCAGGATACCGAAGCGGGAGGCGAAGACGCTTTCTTCGTCAAAACCGCGCAGGTCACGGTTACCACCGATACGGAATTGCTCGTTAATCAGCACGGGTTCATCGGCGAGTATAGCCGCCGCGCGTACGCCCGTTTTGAAGACTCCACGTTGCCCCAGCGGTTGGTACCAGGCCGCCGTTGTTTCCAGTCGAAACTGCGCACTCTTGAGTTGTAAATCTTCGTATAGCTCGCCAAACCCTAATTCCTCGACGCGGGTGTTGGTGAGAATAGTCTTTTGCCCGGCACTGGCGCGCAACTGCCATTCCCAACCTTGCCGTGGATTGTAGCGGTAGTCTAACTGGCGCAGCTCCAATCCCAGTCCGAAGGCTTGGCGACGCACGTCGAGGGTGTCCGGTAGCCGGCCCGAGGTGAGCAATTGGACACTGTCAACGCCGAGCAAATTGGTTTGCTGTTGCGATACAAACGCTTCTACTCTACGGCCACCGCGTAGCAGGTAGTCAACGCCCAATTGCCACTGTAAATTCAGGAAGTTCGTATCGCGGCGATAAAGCTGTAACTCGGTCTGCAAACCAAAGGGTAGTTGCAAGAGGTAGGGGTAACTGAAAGCCAATTCCAGCGCTTGCGTTTGCGGACGCAACTGCTCAAAATCCACCGCAATACGCTCTCCTTTACCGAAAGCATTTTGCAAGGCACCGTCCAACTGAGCCGTAACGAGCAGACGCCCCGTTTGATTACTATTCGGTAAAACGCCCACCACAAAATCAAAGCGGCTCGCCGAACGCCTAGCCAAGTCCAATTGTAGACGTGCTTGGTTACCAATAAACTGTACCTGCGGAGCTGATTTGAGCTTCAAAAAGGGTAGCTCTTGCAAGCGTTGTCGTACCCGCTGGATGGTCGATTCATTGTACGGATCACCCGGGCGCAACCCTAGGTACGTCAGCAAATAATTGGTGCTGATAACGGCGTCGCCTTTCAGTTCCAACTGCTCAAATTGGATGAAGCTACCGCGTTCTAGTTGGATGGTAGCCGCTACTTTTCCCGGGCTTTGCCACTGGATGCTGTCCAGGGAGACTTTAGCAAAGGGGAAGCCATTATTAGCCGCTTGTTGAGCGATTTTTTGCTGCAATTCTTGCCATTCCGCTAGGGCTAACGGTTTGTTTTGGAAGAGCCGCGCCCGGAATCCCGCACGACTCAGCCACTGCTTGGGAATAGTGGGCGCGCGCAGAGAAAACCATTCGTAAGCGGGTCCCAAATGATACAGGGCCGTATAAGTCGTATCAACGCGCAGCAGCGTATCCACCGAGGCTTCGAGGTAGCCAGCGTTGCGGCGGGTTGCCAACCAATCGCTGAGGGCTTGGGCGAGGGAGAGGCTGTCGCGGTACAAGGAGTCCGGTCGCTCCAGCGGACGTACTTCGCTGGCCTCCACGCCCAGCAGACGCAAGTGTAACGACTGCGTTGAGGCAGTCGTTAGCGACAGCAGCCAGCAGCTACAACCCAGCAAGAATAGTCGAACTCGCATACGTATCAAGCCCTGTTTTTGAACGGGCTTTACGGATCAAAAACGCCCAAAGTTAGTTTCTCATTGCTTCGGGGCAAGAAAGTCGAAAAGAGGAGGATTTTCAGAATTAGTCTTATCTTGCCCGTGGCCCACTTCGGGAAATGGATGAAGAATCACCCAGCGGACAAGCCTAGCAATATGGGGAAATCAAAAAAAGGCAGTATAAAAAAGCACCTGGCGCAGGACCCCGTTTTTGCGCCCATTGTCAAGGGAGTAAAGCTCCCGGACCTAGAACTGACCAGTGACGTATATCATCGACTGCTCAAAACGATTGTCTTTCAGCAGCTCAGTGGCAAAGCCGCTACGACCATCTACGAACGCTTCTTAGCGCTCTTTCCGGATGGCTATCCTTATCCAGACCACCTCCTCCAATTGAGTATCGAAGAATTACGATCCGTCGGCCTTTCGCGCAGCAAAGCGCAGTACGTACAAAACGTAGCCCAACACTTCATCGATCACGATTTAGTGCGCCAAGATTGGTCCAAACTACGCGACGACGAAATCCGGCGAGAATTGACCTCCATCAAAGGGGTTGGTAACTGGACGGCGGAGATGATTTTGATGTTCGCGCTGGGGCGCAAGGATATTCTCCCCCTCGGCGACCACGCCATTCAGCAAAGCATGAAGCAACTCTACCGCTTACCACAAACCGGACGTTCCCTGCAACGGGAAATGGAGCGGATTGCCCAGAAATGGCGGCCCTATCGCGCGGTGGCTTGCCGTTACTTGTGGCACTGGCGGGATACGGTACTATGATGGCTTGACGGTGGGATGTGTCGTTTAGACAGAGAGGGCCCGAAAAACGAAATAGAGTCCCTATACCCGCTACCTTTAGCGAGGTAACGAGCGGTCCTATTACCTAGCTACTCATCGCATCCACACATCCCGCTGCGGAAATGGAATGGTTACGTCATGCTCCCGAAAAGCAGCGTCGATACCGAAGCGAAGGTCGCTCTTGACGTCTTCTATGTTTGGTAGGTCTCGGCACCAGAAAAGAATCTGAAAGTCCAGCGAAGAATCACCAAAATTGGTAAAACGAACGAAAGGCGCGGGCCGCCGTACAATCTTTTTGTGCTCGCTGGCTACGTCCAGTAAAATTTGCTTCACCAGCGCCGTATCCGAGCCGTAGGCTACTCCGACCTCCACCGTGAAACGGGCCTTGGCATCGAAGTGACTCCAGTTAACGACATTGTCACCGACGAGTTTGGAGTTGGGCACAATTACCGACACATTACTCATCGTCTCAACCAACGACGTACGAATACCGATTTTGCGCACCTTGCCAATTAGACCGTTTACGTCCACCATATCGCCCACCTCGACCGTGCGTTCAAACAACAAGATGATACCACAAATGAGGTCATTGAAGGTCTGTTGCAACCCCAAACCAATGCCGACCAGCAGCGCTGCGGCGCCGCCCGTCAGCACCGTCAAGTTCACTCCCACGTACTGCAGCGCCCCGATGATGGCCAGCGTAAACACCAAATACGTCAGCAAACGGTTGATGGCGTACTGGCTCCCTACGTTGATGGAGTTGCGCTTGTAGATGGGGAACAGCAATAGCTCCGTAAATATCCAAATGGCCAAGCGGGTAATAAAAAGGATGAGCACCGCTCCGAGTAAGTCGTGCAAGTTGATAACGAGTCCGGTACTGTCCGCTTTAAGATTGCCGAACGGGAAAATCTTGGGGTTAATGCCCAAGCCACTGAGAATAAAAATAGCCGCCGCCAAGTAGACAATGGGCTGAACAATGCGGCTAACGCGTACGGGAGCTTCTACTTCTTGTAAACCCTGAAAACCGCTTTCCTTCAACTGTTGAGCCCGTCGCTGCTGGTAACGCTGCGTAAGCAAATCAGAAAAGGCCAAGTCCAACAATCTTGCCCCGAAATAAATCAACGCCGCCTTAAGGATGATGGACACCTTGAGCCGCAAGATGGCGTAATCGCTCGCTGCGTCCACGGCAAAGTCAACACCTAAACCCACTAGGAGAATCAGCGTGATGATGAGCGCCAGACAAATTTGCGTCAAGCGTCGAATCCGTCGTTGGTCATCCTCCGGTATCGCTTCGATCTCAAATAAGCGGACCAGCCAGCGTTTTCCTATTAACCACCAGAATAATAGGAACGCCAGAATAGCTAATACGGCGGAAACCAATGGTCCCTGCTGTACCACCTGTCCGCCAATTTCCAGTATGGTCCGTTCCCAAAAATCAGTGAATTCCATCGGTTTGCTTTGGTGCGTCCAGCAAAATAAACAATAATCGCAGAATTGTATCTTTGTGTTCCGGAAATAGTGAGGGAGCGGTAGGCGAATGTAGGTATTCGGTCCAAGCCTTCACGCTAAACCACAAACTATGCTCAGAGCCATCGCCTGGGGCCTGTCGGTCGTCTTTCACCCGTTGTTGGTACCTTTTTATATGTTGATCATTCTACTGTTGGTCAATCCCTACCTGTTTGGCGTCAGCCACTGGGCCGATGAGGGTGCGCGTTTGGACATCATCCAGATTTTTCTCTACACCTTTTTCATTCCGGCCACGGCTTTTATCGTCATGTACTTCTTAGGCATGATCAGTGGTCTGGACGCCCCGGAGCGGGAGGAGCGCATCGGGCCGTACCTCATCACGGGCATGCTTTACCTTTGGGTGTATTACGATTTGGCACAGACCGGGCGAATGCCGACAGCTTACGCTTCGTTCATGTTGGGAGCGGTGATCGCCTTATTTTTAGCTTTTCTGCTCAATGTTTTTTCCAAAATCAGCGCACATACGGTAGGTATGGGGGGACTTGTGGGTATGATACTCATTACGTTGCTGTGGTTCAGCTACGGTTCCTTTTCCTTCGGACAGGGAGAGGTGAGTATGCTCCAGTTTCTCATCGTCGCTATCGTCTTAGCGGGAGCCGTGGGGACGGCGCGCTTGTTGCTCCGTGCGCACGAGCCGAACGAGATTTACGGCGGTTACCTCATCGGTTTTTCGGCGCAGATTTTTGCGTTTGTGTACGTGTTTTAGGGCGTTATTTGGGGCCTCCACGCCCGAGGCGTGGCGCTACGTTACGCAGCTCGCTTTCGCTCGGCCACGCCCTGCGGGACGTGTCTGCTTCGCCTCAGGCGCAGCACTACTCCACATCGCATAGGCCGAGTTTCCCGCAGCTAGGTATTTCCCTAATTGAGAGGCACTTTAGAAGTCTAAGCCCCTACCTCTCGAACAAAACAGAAGCGATGCTTGGTGGTTGTGAACGAACGGTAGCCCTCTTGAAAGCCACCACGCGACTATTTTTTGGTTAGTACCTTATAAAGCATTACCTTTGCAGCCGCTTTTGAAATTATTCAATCATTACTGCCTGATCTAATGCGACATTACGAAGTAACCTTCATCGTAGACCCAGTGCTGTCGGGGGACGAGATCAAAACGACGGCTCAGGCATATAGCGATATGTTGAAGGAGTCGGGTGCGTCCATCGTACACACCAACGAAATGGGCTTGCGCACGCTGGCCTACCCCATCAACAAACGCAATAGCGGGGTCTACTACTGTATCGAGTTCGAGGCGGCCAACGGTGCCTTCATCGACGATTTGGAACTGGCACTACGCCGGGACGAGCGCATCATGCGTTTCCTTTCTTTCAAACTGGACAAGTTTGGGGTAAAGTACAACGAAGACAAGCGCAATGGTCTTATTGCTAAGGCGAAGCGTCCGAAGTCTAAGGAGAAGAAAGAAGACCGTCGCGATCGTCGTGGCCGGGGCAATGACCGCCGGGACCGCAACAACGACCGCAAGGACAAAAAGCCAGCCGCCGAAAAGAAAGCTGACGCTCCTGCTCCCGAAAAGAAAACCGAGGAGTAAATCTGCTATTGTTAATAATTTAAACTCTTTTAGCCATGGCTAATCGCGATGATATTAAGTTTTTAAGTAATCCTAAGATCGGCGGTGCTCGCAAGAAGTACTGCCGTTTCAAGAAGTACGGTATCAAATATATCGACTACAAGGATGCTGATTTCCTGTTGTCTTTCGTCAACGAGCAAGGTAAGATTTTGCCGCGCCGTATCACGGGCAACTCCCTCAAGTACCAGCGTAAAGTGTCTGCCGCTATCAAGCGCGCCCGCCACTTGGCACTCATGCCATACGTAACGGACTTGTTGAAGTAGGCCGTTAGGGTCTATATTATTTTAGAACTTTTAAGGACAGTCAAATAATTAAACCTCGACCTTCCGATTTTTAGGGAAGAAAAAGCGACTGACAAGAAGCGTTTCGAGCTAAATAGCGGAATTACGGGAGAGG
>JBCDIR010000032.1:0-10450 GCA_038748735.1 Bacteroidota bacterium
GCTGGCTTTTTGCCGAATTTTTTTTCGTTGCCGGGTCCGTCTAATAGATCATCAGATATTGGAAAAACAATTTGCATAACGGTTTGAATTCAATTGGATATGTTCAAAAAAAGCTAGCACAGCATCCTAGGTGTTCGTTTAGGTATTGGCAGATTGTACGGTATAGCGTTAGAATGGTTACAGGTGATATTAAGTTTTTTTATAATTGTTTGCGGGGCATCAAGGTATATCACTATCTACTTTCCGTTTGGCGCCGTTTAGGTCTAATCCGTGTGGGAAGCCGCTCCTACTTTTCTACCGCAAACCAACCCCAATTGGCCAAAAAGAAAATCCACCTTAAGAGATTTTTTCTACATTTATGATTAGATACTGCAGCAAGAAGATCCCTTTTCATTTCGAGTTCGGTATACTGTTCTGAAATTCATCCTAACTACTCCTTACATGCGACCGATTGCCACTTGCTTATTTGCCTCAATATTTACCCTATTTTTAACGGCCCAAGACACTCCATTACTCCATTATCCCGCGCTGAACCCAGACGGTAGCCAACTAGCGTTTTCTTACCAGGGTGACATCTGGACCGTACCCACTACGGGTGGAGCAGCCCGCCGTCTGACCATTCACGAAAGTTACGAATGGGGTCCACAGTGGAGTCCAGACGGTACTCAAATTGCTTTTGCGGGCAACCGCTTTGGCAATGATGATATTTACACGATTGCGGTTAACGGCGGCACGCCTAAACGCTTGACGCAACACTCGGCCAGTGACGGTATCCCCAAGTGGATCAACGATAACGAGTTACTTTTCTCCACTAGACGCCTGTACGCACAGGTGGAACGCGATGCGGAGGTCTACCGGATTTCCACCACGGGCGGTACACCACAACGCGCCTTGGACGCCATGGTGCGTTGGCCCAATCCTTCGCCCAGTGGTCGTTTTATCGCCTACGTCGAAGGCTCCTGCCGCGAGGAGCGCGAAGCCTATACCGGACCCGCCCGTCGGGATATTTGGTTGTACGATACGCAAAACGACAGTTACCAGCCATTGGTGGAAAATAAAGCACAGGATACGCAACCGCAGTGGGGTAACGAGCAGACGCTTTACTACCTCAGCGCCGTAGGTGGAAAGTACAACATCTATCGCCAAGCGCTGGACGCGAACGGGACTGCTCAGGGGCCGCCCGCACCACTGACCAACCAGACGGAATTCGGCATCCGCTACTTTGACGTGAGTGCCAATGGTGAACGCATCGTCTTCGAGAGCGGTGACCAACTCTATACCTTTTTTGTCAACGATCCCGCTAGTCCCCAGGTCGTTAATATTCAAGTGACGGGCGACGATCGCTTCGACCCCGTGGAGCAAAAAACCTTGACGAAGCGTGCTACGGAAATGGCGCTTTCGTCCAACGAAGAGCAGTTGCTCTTCAGCGCCCGTGGCGAGTTGTTCGTAATGAATAACGATAAAGAAAAAAGCCGCGCCGTGCGCCTGACCAATCACCCATTTCGGGATATTGACGTCACGTGGCTGAACGACAGTACCGCCCTGTTTCGGTCGGATCGGAACGGTAATTATGACCTATATCTTCTCCGGTCACGCGATGCGGACGAGACCAATTTGTACAAAACCCTGCGTTGGGAAGAACGCCAGTTGACCAACACCCCCGTGGATGAATCGGGAATTACCTTGTCGCCAGACGGTAGCCGTATTGCTATCCAGCGCGGTCGCGGACAATTGGTCGTCGCCGATATTTCGGAAACGGGAGCCATCACTAACGAAATGGTGATGCTGGACGGTTGGGAAACCCCCAGCGGTATCTGTTGGAGTCCGGACGGGCAGTGGTTGGCCTACTCCTTGGAGAATCTCGACTTTAACGAAGAAATCTACATTCACCGCGTGGCGTCGGATGCCAAACCCGTCAACGTGAGCATGCACCCCCGCAGCGACTACAGCCCCTACTGGAGCGCCGACGGGAGTAAGCTGGGTTTCGTTTCTCAGCGCAACGACGGTGATACGGACCTCTGGTTTGCGTGGCTCAAACAAGCCGATTACGACAAGACCCAGCGCGACTGGGAGTACGAGGAAGACGAAGAGGAGGACGAAGATGCTATTCCCGCTGATTCGATTACGGTCATCGACCTAGAGGATATTCATTATCGCTTGGCGCAAGTCACGCGGGTGCCCGGCAACGAGGACGACCTAGTCATCAGCCCGGATGGGGAAACCTTCTTTTTTACCACTAATAACGGTAGCCGCAGCGGTTCGCCCGGAGGGAGCAAACTGATGAGCGTTAAGTGGGACGGCGAAGACCTGGAAACCCTTAAAGACAACGTCAAAGTCCGTACGATGGACGTGGATAAAGAAGGGAAGTACCTCTACGTACTGAACCGCGGAGGTACTTTTTCAAAAGTAAAAATTGACGGGGGAAAAACGGAAAACTTAGCGTTCTCCGCCAAAATGAAAGTGAACCACTACGAAGAGCACCGCCAAGTATTCGACGAAGCCTGGCGTAGCCTCCGCGACGGCTTCTACGACCCTAATTTCCACGGTCAGGACTGGAATGCTTTGCGCAAAAAGTACGAACCCATCGCACTACGGGCGTCTACGGAGCAGGATTTTCGCCGCATGTTTAACGAAATGCTGGGGCAACTCAACGCCAGCCACATGGGACTCTACGGAGGCAATCCCGAGGATACGCAGCGGGACCGCACGGGCTTGCTAGGTGTAGAGGTAGAACCGTTGGACGAGGGCGTACGCGTCACCCGCGTCGTACGTCATTCCCCTGCCGACCGTGACCGCAGCCGCCTCGCCGTCGGTGAGGTCATTCTGAGTATCAATAACGAAACGATTAGCCGCTCAACAAATATGTACGTGGCCCTCAACGGCACGGCCAACGAGCGTACCCTATTAGAAGTGCGTGCTGCCGACGGAAGTACCCGCGACGTGGTCATCCGCCCGGCCCGCAGCCTCCGTACCGAGCTGTACGAAGAGTGGGTCGCTGACCGCAAGCGGCTGACCGACCAATACTCCAATGGTCGCCTCGGTTATATCCACATTCGCGGGATGAACTGGACCAGTTTCGAGCGCTTTGAGCGCGAATTGACCGCCTCCGGCCTCGGCAAGGACGGTGTCGTCATCGACGTGCGCTACAACGGCGGCGGCTGGACCACGGATATGCTCATGACCGTGATGAACGTACGTCAACACGCTTACACGGTACCACGCGGTGCGGCCAAGGACTTGGCCAAAGAGCACCCCAATTTCGCCAATCATTACCCTTACGGAGAACGCCTACCGTACGCAGCGCTCACCAAGCCGAGCGTGGCGCTGTGTAACCAAAACAGCTACTCCAACGCGGAGATTTTCTCCCACGCTTTCAAGACACTCGGACACGGCACCCTGGTAGGTATGCCGACTTTCGGTGCCGTCATCTCGACGGGGGGCAAGGGCCTGCTGAACGGTAGCTTTGTACGCATGCCCTTCCGCGGCTGGTACGTCAAAGCGACGGGCCAGAACATGGAATTTGACCCCGCCGTTCCCGACGTAATCCTCGAAAATGCGCCTAATCATCGCGCCTTGGACCAGGACGCACAGTTGGAAAAGGCCGTGGAGGTGCTGTTGAGAGAGATGGAGTGATGAGGGGCACTTTTTATTCGCAGTTTGCTATTTTGCAAGAAGCATTCAAGCTGCCGGCGCTTCTGGTACCACTGATTCTGTAAGTGGGGTTTTGGTGTTCCTAGCACGAACTACAAGTCGCTATCAATTATCCGTTTAGCATGTGCATTGGCCCGTAGGTCATCCACTCGAATACAAGAGTAGATGCGCTGCTATTGGAGTAATTTTAGTTACCGATGCCCAACAAACTCGTGGTCTGCGAGAAGTAAACCAATGCGTTTACCCAGCAACTTGATGTACTTACGCATTAAAATTTTTTTCGCGCTTGATGCAGCGTTCTTAAAAGATGGAAGAATATACAAGCAGTGAACGTTCCCAAACACTTTATTTCTTCAATCAAAGAACGTATTAAAATGAAAATCTTCAAAATAGCATATCTGTTACTTTTTGCCTGCTTCGTGTTGGTGAGCTCGTGTGACAGGGATACCGTTGACCAAACAGACGTTGACCTGATGGTACCTACCGTAGAGGACGTTACCATCAACCCATTAATGTCGTCGCTTACCGAAACGGAAGATGTCCAGTTAGACCTTGGTTGTTTTACCTTAAACTATCCGTTTGCGGTAGTGGATATTGATGGGGAGACCTACACGATCTCAACAGACTCGGAATGGGAGACTGTTCTTGTGGAAGAGGAGACTGAAATTGTGGACTTCGTTTATCCGCTGGAAGTGACCTACAGCGACGGCGAAACCGTAGTTGTCGAAGACGGCGAAGCATTGTTCGATGCTTTTGCCACTTGCCCACCACAAGGAGGCTGGACAGCAGAAGGATTTCCGGCCTATGAAATCAACTTTGAAAATTCTTGTTACACCATCGTTTATCCCATTGCTTTAGTCGATCTAGCGGGCGATGAACTACTAGTGAATGATGAGGAAGAATTGGTCACTGCGGTGACGAGTGCCCCTCACTTCTTCGTTTTCCCCTTCAGTTTGCAGCACCAAGACGGTGAGGTCATTGAAGTAAACGACATTGATGAGATTTTCAATGCGCTGTTTTCTTGCAGCGGATGGGATTCTACGGATTCAACGGGAGTCGATTGGGAAACTGGCCTAGAATACGTTGGCTGCTACACGATTGAGTTTCCGCTGGATGTCGTCAACGGTGAAGGCGAGGTGGTGACGGTTAACAACCACATGGAATTATGTGATTTGATGCTCTACGGCGACTTTGCGGGTTACGCTTATCCACTTTCTCTTATTGCAGAAGATGGCACCGTTACGGTTGTCAATAGCGAAGATGAGCTGCACGCTGCCTTGGAGGAGTGCCCAGGTTGGGATTGGGGTAATGGCGCTGGTGACGAAAGTTTAGCCATGCTATTGATCTTACTAGATAGCCAAGAAAGTACCAATGGTTGCTACACGGTGAATTTTCCGGTAATGCTTATTCAGGAAGATGGTACGACTGTCGTAGCTAATTCACTGGAAGACCTCGGAGAAAATACGGTAGGTGTTGAATTACCCATCTTCGTGACTTTGAGCGATGGTAATATTAGCTCGATTAATATTTTCGAAGATGTGTTTACACTTTTCGAAGATTGTCAATAATCACGCGTTGAGTGATTCCCTATGGTTGATAATCACCTCATAGCAGCGTGTAAACGTAAGGAGCGTCAGGCTTTTCAGCAGTGCTATGAAGCCTGCGCTCCCTATGTATTCTCCATTGTCAAAGCTTATTTACCGAACGCTAGTGATCGCAAAGATGTCATGCAGGAGGTTTTCGCCCAACTGTTTCATCACATTACTGCGTTTGACGAACGAAAAGCCAGCTTTAAAACCTGGATGACGCGTATCACAATCAATCAAACGATCAGTTTTTTAAAGAAGCACAAAAAGTATTCTCATTTAGTTCCACTGACCAAGGAAGCGACAACTATTCCAGACGACGAAAAAATTGAACAATTAAGCATCAATAAACAAGTGCTCGATAGTGCTTTGCAGCAAATGCCCGTCGGTTACAAAACTGTTTTTTTACTCTTTTTTGTAGAGGGGTATAGCCACGGTGAAATTGCCAAAATTTTAAATATCACCACTAAGACTTCACGCTCCCAATTATCGCGGGCGATAAAATGGCTGCGCTCTAATTATCAGGATCAGATAAAGCGTTTGAATTATGGATAAAGGTAAGAATCAGCAAGGGCTTCCTCCTGAATTAGCGTGGGAGCAGATGGAAGAGGGGATCCTCACTCGTCTTGATGAGCTAGCGGCAGATCAGTCATCCTCTTCTCCAAAAAGGTACTGGTTTTGGCTGGGGTTGCTCCTCCTAACGGGTATTTTTGCGGGATATTGGTTGACCTCCTCCAATCCGCCAGCAACCGCTCCTTCCGTTGATGAAACAAGCGCTATTGCTGCGTCTAATAGCTTACTCAACCAGCAGCCCACTACGCATGATGAGGTAGAGACAACTACGGATTTGGTAGATAAGTTGGCGAATACTGCACCCAAGCGTCTGACGGTTCCCAAATCAAACCTAGCCACGACCTTTAGTTTAAACAAGGCGGTAACGAGTACGGTGCCAACACTCCACCCATCGCTTAGTAATTCGATTAAGACATCCGCTGCTACGCGCTCACAAAGCCCGCTTGCTGGCCTGAGAAGTAGCCGTTTAGGTACCGAAATACAACGGCCACCTCTTCCTTTTGCTCGGATGAATACTCCACCCATTTCGCTCTCCTCTTCTGCGAACTATGAGCAGGCTCCTCGTGATGAGTCTGCTAGCGTGGTATCATCGAGTGCTATTCCGACACCACTCTTACCGCAGCTCCCTACGGAGCAGTTGATCTCAAATAGCACCCGGCCTAGCCTTCCCCAAAAACCGTCACTACTAACGGATTTACCAGGTGTACATTCACGTTGGTCCGTAGCGTTAGCGGGGGGGGCTAACTACTGGCAGCCTAATACGAGCCTGCTTAATCCTCCCGTTGGACTTAAGTTTGCAGAAGAGGGCTTGCTGGGATATAATATAGCGGCTAATGTACACTACGACCTGACCAGTAGATGGCAATTGAGCAGCGGTATAGATTACGTTGCCAATGATACGCGCTTTGACTACAATTCCGTCAGAGATACTAGCGCTATGGAAATGGTGACTTACCGTTTACTCAACGCTAGTTCGGGAGAAGTACTTGGTCTAGATAGCGTAGCGGTCGAAGCAACGGGTACGGTTTCACGCCGTCTAGTTGCTTATAATGCTTACCGCCAATGGTCTGTACCGGTCATAGTTACTTATAATTGGCTAGTACGAGATCGCCTTAAATTGGGGGTCGGCCTTGGGTTGCAATACACGGTTTTCAGTAAAGTTGAGGGTAGAACCCTGCTAACTGATGCGACCCAAGAGGATGCCTACCTTCCAGTCGAAATGACGGAAGCGTTGGTAAGTTTATCAGGACATTTGAGTTGGTTGGGCCAATTACGACTCAACTATCAGTTAGCCGATAGATGGTCGGTCAATCTTGCCACTCAGGTTCGTCAAGGATGGAGTGATATTCAAACGCAGTCAGGGATTACTTCGAAGCCGCGTCTGGCCCTAGCTAGGCTAGGGTTACAGTATCAATTTTAAATGACGCAAAGAAGGAGGCTTGTCTCAGATCAAGGCGCTCGTCAATCGGTCCACTGCTATTACTCAAAAAATAGAATTGAACAAACAGTTCTTTGATGAAAAATCCGAAAAAAACTCACGCTCCGTACAACATTCCCCAAAACCCACCGTTTTTACATCATCTTATAGCGACACACTGCTATAAAAAAGACATTAAATTGAACCGGCACGAACGTACATCATCAGAGCGTGTCGATTAAGAATTTTTATAACTGGGGTTTAGTTTTCTATTTCGAAGGTGCGGGTAACTGCACCTTTCTTTTTTCGTGCTCACACCATCTCCGCAACAGCCACTTTCAACAGTTCTCCCAACCGCTGTACGTAGCGCTGCCAACGCTCCTCGTCCGCCACGGCGGGCGTCGTAATCCACGCACTATGATGATCGTAAAAGTGGTTTTGCAATTTCCATAAATCCAGGCTGAGGCCCAGGCGTTCCAATTGTTCCAAGGTCTGTACCAGTGATTTGAGTGCATCCGTATGCTCGGGGATAGGTTGTAGTGCGGTCTGCGCCAAGTATAAACGTTCTGCCGCTTCGAGGGCGCGTTCGGACTTGTGGGTGATCTCCACTTGCCACTTTTCAAATTCTTGTACCAAGTCCCGCAACTGACGACGGTCCAGGTGTTTTTGTTGGAAAAATTCGCTCAAATCTTCGTTCAGGACGTACTTGATGGCCACTTTGTAGGCTTCCGGCAAGGGAATTTCACTGTTGAGCATACCGGTCATCAGCTGGTAATTGCTGTTGTAAATTTCCCGGAAGTCTTGCTCAATAGCGGATAGGCTGGCGTCGGTAATGCCTTTGAGTACGCGGCGTTTTTGGTCCCGGAAAAGGTGCCAGATACTGAATTTTTCGGACCCGAGGTACTCCTGCATCAGCGCAATGACGCGGCTGAGGTCCGGCGTGCGGAAGGCTTCCGTCACCTCGGTCACCATGGTGTCGAAATCCTCGCGCGACATCTGTGTACTGATGTTGCCAATGATGTTTTGTTGTCCCAAATGCAAGGCCGCAAAACTGAAGTGCTTACGCGAACGTGTGATGCGCGAATGCACCGTCACACGCCCCACGGCTAGGCGTTGCCCTCCCGCTACGATGCGGTCAATGTACTCGCTTTCGGTCACGTAATTGAAGAGTTTCATCTTCTCCGGAAACTTCACAAATAGTGAGGCCGTCGCAAAGTGCATCCCCACGCGCTCTAGGTTGACGCGGGCGGGTTGTACGTGTTTGAGGTAGCTGGTAGCCCCGTTCTCGTAGACATTACTGGGGGCTTTCGCCAGACGCTCCACAAACTCATCGTGTACATCCAGTCCACCGACTTGCTCGGCGTAGTAGATGGCGCGGTTCGCGTACTGGAGGATCTGGTTGGTTTCCAAACCCGAAATTTCGTCAAAAAACCAACCGCAACTCGTAAACATGAGCATGGCCTGGCGCTGCATTTCCAGCAGGCGGCTGAGCTGTGTTTGCTCCTCGTGATTCAGTTCGCGGAGGGTATGTTCTTGCTGGAAGGCAGCCCACTGCGCATCCGAGCGGTCAAGGATGATGTCGATGTAGGCATCACGCGCCGCCCAGGGATCTTTGAGCAACTTAGCCGCTTCGCGCTCGTAGACGGGAATCAGCAAATCGCGTAACCAGTCGAGTGTTTCCCGCAAAGGGCGTCGCCAGGCTTGGGTCCAACCGGAACTGGCATCGGCTTTACAGCCACAATCGCTGCGCCAACGCTCTACCCCGTGTACACAACTCCACGACGAATTATCGTAAATATCGACCTCCCAGGTTGCGGGGTGTTCTTCCAGAAAAGCCGCGTAATTAGTCAGGACAACCCGCTCATCCTTGGCCAGATAGTCGAGGCAGTCGGCTAGGGCCATTTCGCCCTTTTTGTGGTGGTGTCCGTAGCTCTCCCCATCCGTAGCAATGTGGGCCAGTTGCACTTCCTCATTGCGATCCAACGACCCAATCAGGCGTTCGGCGAAAGCCGGACCACTGTTCAGCAAGCCGTCAAACGCTACGCCCTGCGCCACACCTCCGTCGTAGAAGAAGAGCGTAATCTCGCGTCCGCTCGGAAGTACACAGCGGTAAGGACGACGAGGGTCCACGGCTGCGTGTCCGAGTCCGCTCCATTTATGATCGCTGGTGGGGCGAACGGCTTTTGCTTGGCGCGGTGCCAGTATGGTGTACGTAATACCGTAGTCAACCAGTACCTCCAAAGTCGCGCGGTCTACGGCGGTTTCGGCTAGCCAAATACCGTCGGGTTTGCGTCCAAAGCGGTGTTCAAAATCGCGGATACCCCAGATGGTTTGCGTGTGTTTATCGCGTTCGTTAGCCAGGGGCATAATCATGTGGCTGTACACCTGCGCCAGCGCCGAACCGTGACCCTTATTTTCTCCCATCGACAATTGGTCGGCGGCGACAATGGCTTCGTACGTGCCGGGGTCGGCCTCCTGCATCCAGGACAACAGCGTCGGACCCATATTGAAGCTGATACGGGCGTAGTTATTGACAATCTGTTCAATCTTACCCGCTTGCCCCAGAATGCGCGCACGGGCGTTGGGCGCGTAGCACTCGAAATTGACCCGCTCGTTCCAGTCGTGGAAAGGGGCGGCACTGTCCTGGGTCTCTAAGACTTCTAACCAAGCATTTTCGCGCGGCGGCTGGTAGAAATGACCGTGGATACAAACGTACTTTTTGGGCTTGCTCATGGAATAATCACTTAGGATGAAGTGATAGGATGGTGAAACGGTGGGGTGCGTGATCGCCACCTTACCTCCTCACCAATTTACCACCTAACAGGACGACAAAGGTACACCCTGATTCCCGAATTACAGACCATCGCGCCAACTCCTTGCCAAAACTTGACCCACCGATTCGTACATTTCATCCAAAAATCTCGTGTTTTCATAGAAAAATGCTGGGGGGCTTGGGACAATTCACTTAGTTTAGCGCCATTGTTAATCTGAACAGATTAGCGACTTTTGTAATCAAAGCAGTGTAATTAAAAAACGCTCACTTTTTAGTTCATGCTTTTAGGCAACGGTCCAATACATTTTTTCTCCGTGCCTGATTACAAAAATATAGATGTTATGACCCGATTTATTCTGTTCTTCACGCGCGACCTCATGAACCACGAGGTCGCTCGAGACAAGCTCGCTCATGGGCGGGCACGAGCACTGCAGGTTGCGGTCGCCGTAC
>JBCDIR010000033.1:0-10362 GCA_038748735.1 Bacteroidota bacterium
AAACAAGGCCACGGTATGATGGGCGGAGGCAAAACCAAGCGCCGTCGTCCCAAACGCCGCTAGGGAGTACTCAACGTGCTAAGCGCTCTGTCTACTCACTGGTGTGGTATGTTTTAGGAAGTCTTTCGTATCTTTAGTATTCCAAATGATACACTATGAGACAATCCAGTACCAGTTGTTGCGCTATCCTTTGCTGTGCGCTGCTCTATTCCGGCATCCTGTCGGGACAATTTACGAACGATCCTATTGTTATCCATACGGACATGCCCAGCGAACTGTTGCACGTAGTTGACCTGGATGGTGACGGAGATATGGATATTCTCAACCCTACGTCCACCCAGATGCGTTGGCTCGTCAATGACGGTAGCGGCAATTTTTCGGATCCCGTAGCCCTTGCTGCTTCCGATAATATCCAACAATTAGCTACTGGCGATGTAGATGGTGATGGAGATATCGATATCGTCTTTCAGAGCCTGCAGAGTGGCATTAGCCACTTGTTCTGGCAGCGCAACCTAGGCGGGGCGACCTTTTCCGCCCCTGTGTTATTGGATGAGCAAAATGATTATGTATTAGGGATAAAACTGATCGATCTCACGGGCGATGGACACCTTGATCTGCTTACTCACGGCGTTTTTAATACCGGTAAGTACTTATACGTCAATCCGGGTGACGGCACTTTCCCCGAGAACTACGCGTCCAAAATACAATTAGCGAGTAGTAGCTATGACGCATTCAATACCGGCGATTTTAACCAAGATGGTTTCCCTGATATCGTCAGAGGGGGGATAGATTTTGGTTTTGCAGAGGTACAATATAACAATGGAACGGGTGATTTTGCGAATAGCGTGACCTTATCCAACAGTATCTATCCCGGCAATTCGTACACCTTTGACGCCAACGGCGACGGCTGGCCCGATCCTGTCCTGGATGACGATTGGTTCCCGAATAATGGGGGTACTTCCTTCGGCGAACGTACCAGCCTCTATGCTTCCGGTGTACAGGGCGGTTTTCCTGTCGATCATGCGGACTTTGACGGCGATGGCCTGGATGATTTAGTGTCTTACCTTAATTACTCTTCTAGTGAAGGCTTGTGGTATCACCACAACGAAGGGGAGGGCAATTTCACCTCTACCCACCTAGTACCCAATCACGCCTACTCCGTCACTATCCGTGACGCCTACCATGACGTAATTGGCGATTTTGACGGCGACGGCGCACCGGATATTGTTGCTATACGCAGTGATAATACCATCATCTGGTTCCGCAATGCGTTAGGCCCCACCACCGCGCTCATTCGCTGCTTTTGGGACGCGAACGAAAATGGTATCTACGATGCGGGCGAATCTACCGTCAACAATTACCCCGTCACGTTTACCACTCAGCATACCACTTACTACACCGACGAAAATGGTACCGTTGCTCGCTTCTGGACGCCCGGCGACTACGAATTAGCCATCGCTGATGAAGGCTGTTGGGCAGTGGACGATAATTACCAAACGTACACCTTTACTTGGACGGGCGAGCAAACCGAGCCGCTTGATATTCCCTTTACGTTACTGCCGGGCAACGCAACGTCCCCAGCAGCGTCTCTCGTTTCTGGTATTACCCGCTGTGACCGGATTGTTCCTTTTGAATTGACGCTTAATAACACTAGCTGTGTAGCAACGGGCGGTGCAGTAGCATTGGTATTGGATGAGCAAGTGAGCCTCGCACCGGGTAGCCCGGCACCTGATTTGGTGGACGGTAACGTACTGTGGTGGTCCTTTGCTGATTTGCCACCCACCTACGCCTTCGACCCGCAAATTGATCTACTGATGCCCAGTGGCGAATCAACGGGTGACGTACTATCGTTTCAGTGGTATGTATACGGTAGCGATTGTAATGTTGCCGAGCCAATAACCAATGCGCCATCTTCTGCCCTCAGCACGGGGCTGACCGCCTGCACGAGTGGTGCCTACACCCCCGTACTGCGTTGTAGCTACGACCCCAACGATAAGCAAGTACATCCTCTGCGTGATTATCTGGAAAATTATACCTTGTTCGAGGAGGAATTGACCTACACCATTCGTTTTCAGAATACGGGTAACGATACGGCCTTCACCGTTGCCATCCTCGATACCTTAGATGCTGACTTGGACTGGTCCACTTTTCGGACCCTCGGTGCTAGCCACGCCATGGAGACCAAACTCGATGCAAACACGGGGGAGGTCACCTTCTTGTTTGACAATATCCTCTTGCCCGATAGCACTACCAACGAGCTAGAAAGTCAAGGGTTCGTTCAGTATGCCTTACGCGCTAAGGACGAACTCTTAGACAACACAGTCATTACCAATCGGGCGGCTATTTATTTCGATGCGAATTTGCCGATTATCACTAATACCGTGCGTAGTACGATGGTAGAAATGTTGGTTAACACGGCCATGCCGAATAGCTTGCAACGTTTCCAATTGTTCCCTAATCCGACCGCAGATCGCACGCTCATCGTAGCCGATTTTACGGAATCGGTACCCGTGCGCCTAACGCTTCTCAACACTACCGGACACTCCCTTTGGACGATGGAGCAACCCAGCATTACCAGCCTACGCGTGCCCATAGAGCTGGCTGGCTGCGCTGCTGGGCTTTACTTGCTGAGGGTAGAAGTGGGTGAAGCGGTCTTTACGCAGCGTCTCGTGCGCTTGAAATAACTGTTACGTATTTATACGGAAAAATAGAAGTTATTAGTGGTTGATTTTCAGTGGTTTGGGTTTTGTTTAGCATGTCAAATGTGCCTTTCGCTTCTCCGCTTACCTCATTTCTGGCACACCTTTTGATTAATAGTAAACAGATACGCAAATAAAAATCAAGTAGGTCCATACTTGGGTGTACGGCTCGTCAATGCACGGTCGTAGCCCAGTGATTGGTAGGCCCTCTACGCACCCAAGGAGTGGTGCTTAACCCAAGCTGTAAATCTCAAAACTCGGAGAGACGTGGGACCCTAGCGGGTGCCCACGCCTCTCAAATTATCACGCATTATGCAACCTAGAAAAAACAACGGGCGCGACCGCATCCTCTTGCGCATTTGGGCGCGCCTCCAGAAAATGCTGCTGCTGTTCGGTCTCTTACTGGCCGGGTTGTATGCGGATGCGCAAACCATCTATTTGGGCAACGACCCTAGTACGGGGCCACAGTGTAATTGCCTCAACAACGCCACCACCCTGACCGATGGACAGTTCCTCGATACCTTAACGATCAATAGTGGAGTGACGGGCGAAACCTGGACCCTCACGGCCGCCAGTACGGGGGCGTTTGCCAGCACCAGCGCGGCCCCACCCACTGCTCCGACCTCCGCCGTTGGAGCGACGTTCACGGAGGTCGCAACGGGTATCTATCGTCTTCTCATCCGCCACGTGGATGCGGAGGGCTTTGTCGTTACCGCCAACAATGGTACGACGGATCTAGTCGTTGGTAATACCTGCTTTTACCCAAACGTGAGTATCACGGGTTTGCCGGACACGGTTTGTCTGACCAGCGCTCCCGTTGCCTTAACGGCTGATAACTCGGGGGCAGCGGGTAACGGCCAATTTACCGTTAACGGACAGGTGACAAACGTGTTTTCGGCCCAGAACGAGGGACCGGGTACGCATACCGTCACCTATACCTTCGACGCCGGTACGGCTACGGCCAATGATGCCAGCGACCCCGGTTGTATCACTCAGGTCAGCCAGCAAGTAATTGTACCCAATCCGCCGACCATTGGAGTGGTGGCACTGGTTAACGTAACGCTCGGTACCGACTGCACGGCGGAGGTGACGTCCGAAATGATGATGGCGGGGGATTATCCGTGTATGGATGACTTTATCATCACGGTTTTTGACCAAAACGGACTCCCCATTGGCAATATGGTCAACGGCACCCACGCCGGAGAACGCCTCAACGTGCGCGTTATGTCCGAAGCGGGGGCGTTTGTCGGCGACGGCCAAATCGACGTATTTGACGTCACGGCGCCGACGATCACTTGTCCACCCGGAAATAATATGCCCAATTACGACAATGAGGTGCAGTTGCTGCCGGGGAATATTCCGGCTAACGCTACTACCTTTACACCCAGTAATTTCTCGTGCTACAATTCCATCGTAGCCCACATGAGTGGTACAAATTACTACACCATTCAAGAAATTACCGTTACCGAAACCGATGTATACACCATCGAACTCAGTGGTGCAATGGCGGGTGGTGCCGTATTCGGTATTTACCAAGGTACTTTTGGCATGTTCCAGGGACCTTGCCAGAACCTAGTAGGTGTGAGCGAACCCTTGCCCGCGGGCGAAGGCTACTACACTACGGTGAGTGACGCGACGCGCCTACACGTCATGCTCATGCCGGGGATACCGTACACGATCCTGACAACGACTTTCAACGGTAACCTCATTGGCGATTACGAGTACGCTTTTTACAGTGAAAACGACGGAGAAATCACGGGCCTAGCGTCCAGTATGACCTCCATCAGTTTGCCGATTTACTGTACCAGTGTACCCGACCTTATAAACAATCAAGCAAGTGTGGAATTGTTGGGTGCCCCCATTGTCAATGACGCTTGTATGCTGAACCCGACGGTGACGTTCACGGATCAGTTTACGAACGGCGGCAACTGTGGGGTATCCACCATCACCCGCACCTTCACGGTCACGGACCAGTCGGGGAATAGTGACCAGTGCGTGCAAACGATTGATTTTTTCCCCATTAGCCTGGAGGAAGTCAACCTGCCGCCGCTAACGATCAATATTTCGTGCGATATGACTTTTGTACCGGACGATAACGGTAACCCGAGTCCCGAAATGACGGGTTATCCGTTCATCATTACGGCGGGTGGTACGTTTAACATTGATCCCGCTTACTGCAATATGTTGGCTACTTACGAGGATCGGCCCCGGATGCAAGTGTGTGCGGGTACGGAACAATTCGTGCGCGAGTGGGTCATTTTTGACGATTGTGACCCCGGAAACCTGATCGAATTTGATCAACTCATCATCATTGGCGATCGTACGCCGCCCGTACTGACGTGTTCCGCTGCCGATACTTTACGCTACGGTACACAGGGCAATATTTGCTCGGCGGTCATCGAAGTACCCATACCGACGGTGACGGACAATTGTAGTAATTTTATGCTCAGTACGGAGGTCATCATCAACCAGCAAGTGGCCATTACGAACCCTTTTGGACAGGTAACGGGTTTTCAAACCCAAAGTACCGTCCTAGCAACGATTGCGGGGGGAATGAGCCGCATCGTGAGCAATATCCCGGTCGGCAATCACTTCTTCCGCCACACTGCGACGGATGCCTGTGGAAATTCGGCGACCATTGAATGCCCGTTTACGGTCAATGATTTTGCGCTGCCCACGGCGGCCTGCGATGACCTCATCAACGTTTCCCTGGGGGGGAACGGCTTGGGTGTCTTAGCCGCTACTGACGTTGACGAGGGTAGCAATGATAACTGCGGTCCGGTGACGCTCGAAGTACGCCGCACGCTCAATTTTGCCCCGGATGATTGTAGCCCTACCGCCCCGGTAACGACGGATTGGGGACCAACGGTCAATCTCTACTGCTGTGAAGCGGGCGACACCATCGCAGTCGAGCTGCTGGTAACTGACGTGGTAGGAAACATCAATACGTGTAGCTCGGAGGTGGTTATTGTGGATAATACTGCTCCGCTCTGCCTCGCGCCGCAACCCGTTAGTACGAGTTGTGTCGATCAACCACCAGGAACGGATTTTACTAGTACCAGTGTCCTCCAGAATCTTTTCGGAATGGCCCAGGTAGCAGACATCTGTGACGGGTCTACGGTGGAGGAACTGACGCCCCAGGTTACGATGCAAAATTGTGGTTTGGGAGAAATCATCCGGACGTTCCAAGTAGCGGACCCGTCGGGGAATACCAGTACGTGTCAGCAAGTTATCACCTTGACGACGAACAGTAATTACGAAATCAAGTTTCCTAAGGATGTTATCGGTAACTGCGAAGAACCGGGCGCGGACACCTTGATTGTCAATAATTTTGGTTGCGATGACTTTGCCATCAACAGCTTCGACGAGCGCTACGAAGTGGTTGATAATAGTGCCTGTTACAAAATTTTACGGAAGTACACCATCATCAACTGGTGTGAATACGATGGTTTTTCACCACCAACTTTGATCAACCGCAACCCGAGCTGCGCCGACAGTGGTGGAACGGAAGATTTTTGGCTAGTACGTCCTACGAGTGGTCCGGCATTCATTGATTCGGATAACGACCCTACGAACAATACGCCCGCAGCGGGTACGCGCGGTCTTGCCTGCGACGGCCAGTCGAATCCCAGCGGTTATTGGTTCACACAGCAACCGACGGGTTACTACGAATACACGCAGATCATCAAGGTCATGGCCACGACCACGCCGACCGTTACCCTCGAAAATCCGGCACCGTTTTGTACGACGGGTCCCGTGTGTGAAACCACGGTGTCACTGAACGTTACGGTCACGGAAGGTTGCACTGGGGCGGGGGTAGCGTCGATCACCGCCGTAGCTGACGTGAACAATACGGGGCAGTTCAGTACGCCCGTACAGTTGACGGGGAGTTACCCTAATTACACAGTTTCTGGCACGTTTCCGCTGGGTAATCACCGCGTACGGGTCACGACGGACGATGAATGCGCTGGTCCCGTGTCCAGTATCATGGATTTCTCGGTGGTTGACTGCCAAGCACCCGGTTTGATTTGCAATACGGCCATGAGTATCACGCTGATGCAGCAACCCCCAAACGTGGACGCGGACGGCGACGGCGACTTTGACGAAGGCGCACTGGCCATCAACGTAGCTTTATTCATCAACGCAGTAGGCGACGATTGTACCGAACCGTTGCGCTACACGATTCACCGCACGCAAGCGGTCCTGGATGGGAGCGACGTGCCTTTTCCGAATCATCCGGCTCTGGTCGTCACTTGTGACGATATTGGGGTAATACCCGTACAGATTTACGTCTGGGATTCGGCTTTCAACCCTACGGCGGCACAGCCGGACGGCACGGTGGGTGGCCCGAATTACTACATTTGCGAGTCGCTCCTGTTTGTACAGGATAATAACGGCGTGTGTGGGAATGGTCTGCCCACTTCCGCCATGGGAATGGTCTCCGGCATCATCATGACCGAGGGAGGGGTGCCCGTCTCCGGCGTGGGCGTAAGTCCGCGCGACGATATGATGAGTGAAATGACGATGACGGAAGACAACGGTATCTTCGATTTTGAATTGGCTACCGATGAAAATTATACGATCACGCCTTACAGTCAGGAGGATTACCTCAACGGCGTCTCGACTTTTGACATCATCTACATTACTAAGCACATTCTCGGGGTTGATCCGCTGGATTCGCCCTACCAGATTATCGCGGCGGACGTGAACCACTCAAATAGCGTCACGACACTGGACTTGATCCACCTGCGGAAAGTCATTTTGAACATTAGCAGTGCGTTTCCGAATAACACCAGTTGGCGCTTTATCGACGCGGGGCATTTGTTTGCGAATACGAATAATCCTTGGGCAACGCCCTTTGCGGAAACGCTCGAAATCAGCGCTTTAAATGATACGCCGCAAAATGCGGACTTCATAGCCGTGAAGATTGGTGACGTGAACGGTAGCGCCCAGGCTAACCTCCACGACGCGGGCGAAGGTCGCGCCGCTGTGGATGCCGAAACCTATTACCTCCGTACGGACGACACGGCCTTTGGTGCGGGCGAAATCTTTGAGGCCACCTTCGTAGCCGCTGCGGAAATGGACGAGGTACAGGGCTTCCAGTTTACGCTGCAATTTGACCCGAGTGTGCTGCGCCTAGAGCAGATCGATTGGGGCCATTTACAGGCGGACCACGTTAACGACCAACTGGCGGAACGCGGTATCCTCGTCATCAGTTGGAATGCTTCTCCGCAAGGGGAGGAAAAACAAAGCGAGCACAGCTTCTTTACGCTTCGCTTCCAAGCCCAAACGGAGGGCCGCCTGAGCGAGGTACTGGGCGTGACCTCGCAACAACTGCGGGCCGAAGCCTACGATTGGGACGATAGCTTGCGCCCCGTAGCGCTGAACTTCACCCCTCGCCAAAGCGACGGTGGGGAAGAATTCTACCTAGAACAGAACCGCCCGAATCCTTTCGGCGACCAGACGATTATCGGCTTCCAAATTCCGAACGCCAGCGAAGTGACCCTCACGATCTACGATACGCACGGTAAGGTGATGCGTGTATACCGTCAACACTTTGCGGCGGGTTACAATCAACTGCTGGTGGACGCGGCGGATATTGCGGCCCGGGGCTTGTTGTACTACCAATTGGAAACGGAGGAGTATGCGGCGACGCGGAAGATGGTGATTTTGGAGTAGAGGGATCGCTCCGGCCAGCCGTCGCTGAGGGTGGCGAGTAGCAGGACCGGCTTTGCTTCGCTCGCCTTTGGGTAGTAGGACCGGCTCGTAAGCTCGCCTTTTGGACGAGGGTAGCGGGACGCGGCTGCGCTTTGCTGGCCTTTGGTAGCGGGTCGTGGGGATCGGCTTTGCTTCGCTCGCCTTTTGGGGTTGCGGGTAAAATATACGGCTAAGCTACCCCAGCGGGTTTGAAATCCTGACCGCAGCGTCAGTGGGTAAGCACTAGGACTTAGCGGTCTTACTAGCGCCACAGCGTGGCCGCCCGTAAGCAGTAGACGCAGAGACGACGAGTTGACCTGGAAGTGAGTGTAAAAGTTAGACTCACGTTTAAGTTAATTTTTTTCGTCTGATTTTATGTGATGGTCGACCGTTAGACGCCACCTGCCAACTGTTGGTTGGAACTAAAGGAGGGGTTTGGGGAAGACCAGATGACCAGGTGTTAGCCCGATGTGGAATGGGAACACCCGTATGGCCAGCTTCTGTTGTGGGAGCTGGCTTTTTTACTTTTTAAGTAAATCGGGACGAAATTTTTGAAAAAAGTCAGTAGTGGGAAAATAATTCATCATGAAGTACCCGTAACGACTATAGTTAGGGTAGCGCTTCTGATAATCGTGGAATAGTTCTTCTAGTCTGGCCCATTTTTCAGGAGAGATGCGTTCTCGCCAGGCCGCCAACAGTAATTTATCATCAGGCGTAGTGATAAAGTCCATAATGTGAGGTGTGAAACATTTCCAAACCTTTGAAGCATTTGGTCCTTCGATGAGATCAACCTCAACACCAGTAGTGTGTCCAGAACTCGCTTTTTGTGCGTAGGTATTTACACTTATTAGTTTGGTGAACAATAAGGCGTCCTTCCATTCTGCATCCAACCATTTACAACCTACAAAGTCTAGTAACATGACAGCGTCTAAATCAGAAGAGTAAACACAAACTCCAAGAGGATTTTTTTGATAAATAAAAGCGGGGTTTACATCTCCCATTCTAGCAGCTTCCTCCACTACTTCTATAAATTCTTCTTCCGTTACTGTTCTTCCGTTACTGTGTTTAATGAAAGTAACAACTGGGTGACGATTCATGGAGGGCATTAGTAAGCGGATACGTTCACGATCCACATTAAAAGGAGTAGCAGTAGTGGAATAAGAGTCTTTACCGGTATATTTTCCCTGAAGCCGGGCAATGGTATATTGCTGAAAGGAAGCACTCAAGAGCCAACTAGCCTGCAACTGGTTAGATTGTTGGTGTTTAGTGAGCATTTTATGCAATGCCTTCTCGATACCTTGGATTAAACCATTGTATCTGTATTTAGGTAATCCTAATAACGCTAGTAAAGATTTTTCTTGAATGATTTCTAAGCTTTCTTTGGGCAAGAGAAGCTTCGAGAAACAGAATTGCCAACTCAATTCCATTTTCTCAGTGTCGATGTCAAATACAAAGAGATTGTTTCCTTTTCTAAGCGGGTAAAGAAACGTCAAATCACAAGCTGGGCCTATACCCAAAGTAAGTTCAGGGGATGTGTATATTGCAATAGCTTCTACGGGTAAAGGTTGAGTTAATAACTGCTGGAAGTTGATTTTATCAGAAGAAATCCCCTCACGCTTTATTAGATCAAAAATTTTCTCGTACGGGTAAGAGTGAGATAATTTAGGGTTTGGAAAGAGAAAGCCTTTTAATTTGCTCATGCGCTTGTTCTGATTTGAATGCTTTTAACAAAACTAATCATTGTTTGGCGTAGCGCAAAATACACCGTACGGTCAACGCTAAACGTACTACCTTTGCCCCATGACAAGCTACAAAGTCAAAGAAATATTCTACACCCTCCAAGGCGAAGGCGCGCAGAGCGGTCGCCCGGCGGTATTTTGCCGTTTTACGGGCTGCAATCTGTGGAGTGGCCGCGAGGAAGACCGCGCCAAGGCCATCTGCCAGTTTTGCGATACGGACTTCTGGG
>JBCDIR010000034.1:0-10174 GCA_038748735.1 Bacteroidota bacterium
CGCAGCACCCACTGTTGAAGAATCGTCAGGGACTGAACCTCGTTCGCTGGGCATAAATCCTAGTAAGCGCATAGTTATAGTCCAGGCACCTCACTTATCCCGAATTTTCGTTTGCACGAGAATTCGGGATTTTTTATTGCGAAATTTTGTCCACGGATTAGCCCGTGGAAAGAAATCATACCAATAACTTACTACAATCCTAACAAGCTGCACCCTCATTAATAATTTTTTTTATTAACTTGTGAACAGATTAGAATAACATTCAGTAAAACGAAGCGAGCGAATGGGTTTTCTTCGGGCCAAAACTTACGGGCAAGACAAAGAAACGCGGAAGAAAGGTAAAAAGCACAAGCAGTTCCGACGTATCATCAGTTGCTTAGCAAAATCTGCGGAGGGACTGACTATTCCCGAGGTGGCTACTATAGTCAAAAGTAGTGTCCCAACAGTTACCAAGTGGATTAACGAATTGTTGGTGGAAGGTTCCGTACTGGAATGCGGAAAAAAGGAAACCGACAACGGACGGCGGCCTACCATCTACCAAATCAATCCCGAACGCTTTTATACCATTGGTGTTGAGGTGCTACGCAAGTGGATACACGTAAGCGTAGTTCGCGTAGATTTAGAAACGGTGTACGAGGCTAGCAATCGTTCGTTTGTACTAGAAGACAGTTTAGACTGTTTAGCGTACGTAACTCAATTCATTGAGGATGCCATTGCTGCTTCTCCCGTTGATAAAGATCAAATTATCGGGGTAGGTATTGCGCTGGCGGGCAGTGTCGATTCGCGCGAAAGGCGTTCAGCAGATTACTTCCGTGAGTTAACAATAAGTCTGGGAGACTGGCTGGAAGAACGCTTGACCTTGCCGGTCATCATAGATAACGATACCCGTGCGTTGAGCATTTCCGAACAAGCCCTCGGAGTAGCCAAAGGTGTGGACCACGCGCTGGTGGTCAAGGTAAGCCGCAACCTCGGCATGAGCATCATCAGCGACCGACAACTCGTGCTGGGCGCGCGAGGATTTGCGGGTAATTTCGGGCATCTGCAACTAGGAGGAGGAAACCGCCTGTGCTGCTGTGGCAAACGGGGCTGTTTGCGTACCCAAGTTGCGGGCAACGCCTTGCTAGAGGACCTAAAGGAGGCCCTCCAACGGGACGAATCCTCCGTGAATTTTAAGGTAGAAAATGTGGCGCAGTATAGCTACCACGACGTCTTGGATGCTGTACTGCGTGGCGATGCGCTCTCCATTGACTTGCTTATCCGGCAAGGCGAGATACTGGGCCGTGCCCTCGGCAACGTCGTCAATCTCCTAAACCCAAACCTAATCGTAATCAGTGGAGAATACGTGATGGTGAAAGATTTTTTCCTCGACGCCGTAAAATCTGGAATGTGCAAAACCGGACTGGTTGGTTCCTTAGCCAACTGTACCGTTGTCGCTTCTAATTTAGGCCGTTTTTTTAGTTCGCGCGGTGCGGCTTGTATGATTTTGAAAGAACACGAGTTGATTAATTATTAGACTTATTCTGCTGGTCCTGAATGAGCGAAAGTGAAGCAAATTTTATTCTGAACGAGGCGAAAAACGTAGGCGATGCCTTAGTATCAGCGAGGCTTTTTAACGAAGTGCAGGATAAAACTTTGCCACTTGTAGCCATTTGAGGGCTTGCAGAATAAGTCTATTAGTTTCCCCAAAGTAATCAAGTAAAAACAAGACTTAGTTTTCTTTACCTTCTAACGGTGTCCATGACTATTGGATACCCTACTGTTAGTAAAGCCACTTTTGTACTGTTCCCCAAAGGGTATAGTCCAGACTTTTGTGATCTTATCCAACCGTTTTAAAATGATCAAAACACGTGTTATGAAACTGAAATTTTTTACATTTTTTACCCTCCTCTGCTCGGTGCAACTGCTGCTGGCTCAGCATCAGGTCACGGGGGTAGTAACCGACGCGGATTCGGGCGAAACCCTCATCGGGGCCAGCATCCTTGTCAAAGGTACTTCGGAAGGTACCGTCACTGATTTCGATGGCAACTATACGCTCCAAGTAGCGGACAAAGAAGCCACCCTCGTTTTTAGTTACACGGGCTTTTCAGCCCAGGAGATTCCGCTGAACGGACAAACAAAACTCGACGTGGCCCTCTCGCAAGGGGCGCTACTGGATGAGGTCGTCGTGACAGCGCTTGGGGTAGTCGAAAAGCGGTCCCGTTTGACTTACGCCACCCAAAAATTGGGGGGAGAAGAGATCAACGCTTCGCGGATTGGCGACGTCTCTCAGCAACTATCTGGCCAAGTACCCGGTCTACAAATCTCGACGGGTAATGGTTCGGGGGTCTCCTCTTCTCGGATCGTTCTGCGGGGAGAAGCATCGCTGAACATCAACAAAAACGAACCCCTCATTATCGTAGATGGGGTCGTTATTTCTAACAACCTGGACGGAATTGGTGGCGACGCTACCAGTTGGAGCAACCTACCCGTAGACTACGGCAACGGATTGACCGATTTCAATACGGACGATATCGAAGATGTCTCGGTGCTGAAGGGTCCTAAAGCAGCGGCACTTTACGGTACGCGCGCCGCCAACGGCGCTTTGGTTATTCGTACCAAATCGGGTGCGAACAAACAAGGTCTGGGGATTGAGTTCAACACGGGCCTCTCCTTTGAGACGCTCGGCAACTTCTGGGACGAGCAAACTGAGTTCGGCGGTGGCTTTGACAACGCCTTCCGCGCCAACTGGGGCGGTAACTACGGCGCACCTGCCGACGGACAACTGGTTTCCCAACCAACGGGTCGTGAGGCGGGCTTGCAGGAGACACCCGCTCCGGCACCTTATAATAAGTCGCTCGACCGCCGCGGTTTCTTCGATACGGGGGTTGGTTACAACAACAACCTCGCCCTGTCCTTCGCCAACGGAGATGTCTGGGGACGCGTATCGCTGGCCGCCCTCAGCAAAACGGGGATTGTACCCAATTCGGAATACGAGCGCCGCAACGTCAGCGTCCGTCTCGGCTCCAACGTAACGGAAGACCTCCAGGTCACCGTTTCGGCCAACTACGTCAACAGCGGCTCCGACAACTTGCCCGTCATCGGTGGTGGTGGTGAAGGGGTCATCAACAACATGTACTGGGGCATGAATAATTACGATTACAATGACTTCCGCGACTACTGGCTACCCGGACAAGAAGGAGTGCAGCAGAATCACTTCCTGACTTGGGGGACCAATCCTTGGCTGATTGTAAATGAAAACCTGAACGGTTTCAACCGCAATCGTTTGTTTGGTAACATTGCCGCTACTTACAGCTTTAGCGACAACCTTTCCTTGCTAGTGCGTGCTGGTACAGACTTCTACGACGACCGCCGCCAATCGGAGCGCCCTTCGGGTCAACCCAATTTCCCGAACGGCATGTACCGCGAGCAGAACATCGGCTTCCAGGAAACCAATATCGACTTCTTGTTAACCTACAACACGGATTTGGGTGGCAATATGGGATTGAAAGTGACCGGTGGCGGTAACCGCATGGACCAAACCTTCGCCAATGAGACCTTCGAGACCCGTGACCTGGGGGTTCCTGGTGTGTACAATCGGGGCAATGCGGGTGACGTACCGCGGCTGACGCAGTTTGACGCGGGCAAGCGCATCAACTCGCTCTACGGTTCTGCACAAATCGACTTCGACGAGAAAGTCTACATCGACGTAACGGGCCGCAACGACTGGTCCTCCGCCCTGCCGTTGGACAACAACTCCTTCTTCTACCCTTCCGTAGGAGTGAGTGCGCTGTTGTCGGACATGGTCAACCTGCCCAGCAGTATTAGCTACGCGCAACTCCGCGCCAGTTGGGCCGCTACGGGTAACGATACCGATCCACTGTTGACGCAGCGCGTACTGTCTTTCGGTACCCTCCCCAGTTCGGTGATTAATCCCGCTTTGTTGGTGAATCCCGAATTGCGCCCCGAGCGCACTTCCGCCATCGAATTCGGTGCGGAGTTCCGCTTTGCGCAAGACCGTATGGGCATCGAAGTCAACTACTACAATAACGTAACGACGGACCAGATTTTACAGGTACCCATCAGTCAGGCGTCGGGGGCTATTTCTCGCCTCATCAACGCCGGGGAGATCAACAACAGTGGGGTGGAAGTATTCTTCCAGGCTACCCCCGTGAAGACGACTAACTTCAGCTGGGACGTGGCCATTGCTTGGTCGCGCAACCGCAGTGAAGTCATCGAATTGACCAACGAAGTAGAGAGCTTCGTCATCGCACAGGGTCCTAGCGGCGGTACGGTAGAAGCGCGTCCCGGTGGCCGCATGGGTGACATCTACGGTCGGGGTTTTGTCCGCGACGGTAGCGGTAACATCGTCTACGACGTCGTAGAGGTCGGTGGCCGCGACATCGTACGCCCCCGCCTAGATTCGGAAATTAAGAATTTAGGTAACTATAATCCGGACTGGACGGCAGGTATTACCAATACCATCAACTTCAAAAACTTCATGTTCCGCGCCCTACTCGACTACCGCAACGGTGGCCTCTTGTACACGCATACCGGAGCTTTGTTGTACCGTTCGGGCATCATCACGGAGTCACTTCCTTTCCGTACGCAAGACTTCGTCCCCGATGGGGTGATTGAAAATGCGGATGGTTCGTTCAGCACGAACACCATTAGCACGACGGGGCAAGATTTTTACCGTTCGTATTTCCAAGCGGCCAATATTGAGGCGAACGCCTACGATGCGACCTTCATTAAACTACGTGAAATTGCCATTGGTGTCGATCTGAAGCCGATGTTTCCGAACCTCCCCGTTCAAAACCTCAACTTATCGCTCTTCGGTCGCAATTTGTGGATCAAGACCAAGTCGGAGCACCTGCGCCACTACGACCCCGAGGCCTTGGCGTTGTACGGCGGCACTTTACTACCGGGTTTCGAGGTGGGGCAATTACCCAACCCGCGCACTTACGGGGTCAACCTGCGAGTCGGGTTCTAGTGCAGATTCACTTTATCTAAATTTCACGTAAACATTATTCTAATGAAACATATATCAATAGCCAGCTTGGTTCTCCTGTTCTGCTGTTTGAGCAGTTGTACGGAAGGCTTTGAAGAGCTAAATACCAACGAAAATGCGCCGACGGAAAACAACCCGGCCACGTTGTTACCCAGCACGATTTTTGAACCCATTAACGCGCACATGACGCTCCAAACCTGGGTGACGGACCAAATCATGCACTACTACGTACGGCGCAACGATAACCAGATTGACGCCTACGATTTTGCCATCGGCCAAATCTACTACGACGCCATTTGGAACCGTAACTATTCCGCTGTCTGGAATGCCAACGACATGATCGCCGCTGCGCAGGAAGAAGGGCTAACCGCCTACGAAGCTGCGGGGAAAATCATGCGTGCGTACTACTTGGCTACCAATACGGAACTGTGGATTGACGTACCGGCGAGCGACGCGGGTAAAGGCATTGAAAACACGACGCCTACCTACGATAAACAGCAAGCTGTCTACACCTACGTACTCGACGAACTGGAAGCGGCCAACAACCTCCTCAGCACCACGGAAGGTTTCATTGCGGGCGGAGATGTCCTCTTCGCCGGAGACGTAAGCCGCTGGCAGAAGCTGGCCAACTCCTTGCGTTTGCGCTACCTACTGCGCTTGAGCAACCGCTCCGAGGTAAACGCCTCGGCGGGTATCAACGAAATTGTGAGTGATCCCGGCAAATTTCCGATCATCACGAGCAACGACGATGCGGGTACTTATGATTTCTCCGGCGTAAGCCCCGACGTTTCTTCTTTCTCCACCCAGGCTATTACGGTATTTTCTGGTTTGAGCATGTCCAAGCGGATCGAGGAAGTGTACGAATCCTACGGTGACCCCCGGGTGGATTACTTTTTCCGTTTCCCGGAAAACGCAACTGAATTCCCCAACCACGAAGGCGTTCCCAACGGCCTGACGCGCGAAGAAGCCCAGTCCTGGAATGGTAACGGAGACGCGAATACTTCGCTGCTGACTACTCGTTACGTAGAGAACCCCGGTCTGCTGGATTACCACATCATCAGCCACGCAGAAGTACAGTTCATCCTGGCGGAAGCGGCCCTGAAGGGTTGGATCAACGTGGGTACGGCGGAAGACTACTACGCTGCGGGTATCACCGCTAACTTCGACCAGTGGGACATTATGATGCCGAGTGATTTTCTGAGCAACCCCGCCGTGGCTTGGGATGGCACAATGGAGCGTCTCATGGACCAAAAATGGATGAGCTTCTTGTTCAACAATACGGTAGAATCGTGGGGCGAACACAAACGCACGGGCTTACCCGTACTGGAAATTGGCCCACTAGCCAATACGGTCACGAACGGCGTATTTCCTACCCGGGTTTTTTACCCCGTCCTGGAACAGTCGATCAACTCGGCTAACTACAACGCTGCCGCTTCTAGCATTGGTGGCGACGCGGTGACGAGCAAGCATTGGTACCAAGATTAAACTAACCGCAGTGGGGAGGTTATGGCTTCCCCACTGCCAACTCACCGATGGTTATGGAGACTTTGGCCATGATTCCGGGTACGCTCTGCGATGGTTTACTCTTTGCCCCACAAGTAACGGGGTTGCGGGATATTTTCCTCCCCAAGGTTGTCAGTAACAGTAGTGCGGACCAATTGACGGACGTTGCTAACAACATCCTAGCGGAGCTACCGACACGCTTTAGTGTCATGGGACTGTCCTACGGAGGCATACTGGCCTTTGAGTTGTGGCGTCAAGCCCCGGACCGCATTAATCGTATGATTTTGCTCAATACGACGCACTTGCGACCGTCTGAACCAACCATTATTGCACAACAGCGATTCGTGGGCATGTCTCAACTGGGGTTGTTTGAAAACATTACCACCGACCACCTCACGGACAAGATGCTTCACCCGGACCACGCTCAGCAGCCGGCGCTGCGGCAGACGGTCCTACAAATGACGCGCAACGTAGGTCCCGAGGCATTCGTACGCCAAATCAAAGCACAGCAAGGCCGTCCGGATAGTACACCGGATTTGCCGACCATCACTTGCCCTACGCTGATTATAGTGGGTCAGGAGGACGTCGTCTGCCCGCCAGCATTACACGAACAAATGGCCGCGGCCATTCCGAATGCTACGCTTCACCTTATTGAGCGTTGCGGTCACCTGAGTACTTTGGAACAGCCCACTACGGTCAACACCCTGATCAAAAACTGGGTAAAAGCAACACGACGGAAAAGTGAAGAAAAATAGATTAAAAGAAATCTGGGCAGCGGGTGATCTCGTTACGCTGGGCTGGCTACACATCCCTAACAGCTGGAGTGCCGAAATCATGGCCCACGCCGGCTGGGATGCGGTCACGGTGGATATGCAGCACGGTCTACATAACCTAGAAACGGCGGTGCAGCTCCTACAAGCCATTTCCACCACTACCGCTGTACCCCTAGCACGCGCCAACTGGAACGAACCCGGTCACATTATGCGCCTGCTCGACAGTGGTGCTTACGGTATCATTTGTCCTATGGTCAACACCCAAGAAGAATGCGAGCAATTTGTGGGCGCTTGCCGCTACCCGCCCGCAGGTTACCGCAGTTTCGGTCCTACGCGTCCGCGCATCAGCATCGGAGCTACTTACGGCGATCACGCTAATACTGAGGTACTCACCATCGCTATGGTAGAAACGAAAGAAGCCGTTGAGAATATTGAAGCAATTACTGCGGTACCAGGCTTAGACGGCATTTTTGTCGGTTCGGGTGATTTGCGCTTATCGCTAACGGGTAGCGTCAAAAAAGGGGAACAAGAACATTTATTCGACCAAGCTATCGACAAGATTCTCCGTACTTGTCAGCAGTACAAGATACAACCCGGTGTGTGGTGTGCCAACCCTACCGACGCCGCTACGATGCAAGCCAAAGGGTATCGCTTCATCGCCTTGAGTTCCGATAGCTTGATGCTTAATAGCATGGCAAAGGCCCAGGCCCAGGCCCTTAACGCCCTCAAAATCCAGCAGCAATGATCTACTCCGAAAATACGGTTTATCAATTGGATGGTCAGCAGCAGGACCTCCCCGGCTTCGACGAAAAGTACGCTAATATCGTCGATTACGTCCTCAAAATAACGGACGAAATCTGGGAGCAGCGTGCCATCTGGGTCATTAATGAGACGTATACCGAAGACGTCCTGGTACACGTCGGTGGTCGCAAGATCATCGGTATTGAACCCGTCATTACGGGTACCTTGAATACACTGGCTTCCTTTCCAGACCGTACGATGGGTGGTGAAACCGTCATTTGGGCCGAAGACGAGCCAGGACAATTTTTTTCTAGTCACCGCATAGCCTCTACCGTAACCAATCTGGGCGCCACGGAATACGGCGCTGCTACGGGCCAAAAAGCCTTTTTCCGCACCATCGCCGACTGCCTGATACGGGACAATAAGATCTACGAAGAATGGCTAGTACGGGATAATCTCGCGCTCCTGCAACAATTGGGCTATGACCCGACCGAATTAGCCAAAAAGGACCAACGCTACGCCAAACAGGCACCGCAGGATACCACGCCCCAACTAAGCGTACATTTAGCGGAAGTAGCGGCCACGCACACGGATAGCACCATCGCGCGTGTAGCACAATTGTTTGATCAAGGCTGGCACCATCGCCAGTTGGATACCCTAAGCGACTACTACGCCGAAGCGGTCAAAGCTCACGTTCCGGGTGGTCAATCACTAGCGGGACTCGCCAACTATGCTGACTTCTTGACCACCGTCCTAGCGGCCTTCCCCCAAGCTACGTTCAAGTGCGAACGCATCACCTGTAATCACCTAGAAGAAGAAACGGAAGTAGCCGTACGCTGGAAGATCATTGGTCAACATACTGGCGAAGGCTTCTTTGGCGCACCCAGTGGTCAAAGGATAGTCCTGCCGGGTATCAGCCATTTCAAGTTGGTGGAAGATAAAATAGTCGAAGAGTGGCTCCTTTTTGATGGCTACGATGCACTTTGCCAAATCCATCGCCCAGCGGCTGAGCCGAGAGAAGACACTGCGCTGGCTAACAAAAAACGGGTTCACGATTTTTTTCGGGAACTCAATACGCAACGTAGTTCCGCTGCGGGCGTGCAGCGAACGCTGCGGGAATACCTCTCGCCGGACGTGACCCTCAACGTCACGGACCCCTACGAACCGCTCGTGGGGCAAGCCGCGTTCTATACCGACTTTTGGGCACCACTTCTACACGCTTTCCCCGATCTTGACCTCCAACCGTACATCCTCATGGGAGGAGAATACGCTGGGCGGCAAATGGTGTGCAGTACGGGTAACTGGGTAGGCACCTTCCGCAACGACTGGCTCGGTATCCCGGCCCACCAGCAAGCGACCTGGATTCGTTACGCTTCCCACTTCCTTCTTGATCGGGGGCGCATTACCCACGCGTGGTTTTACCTCGACGTACTGGACGTTATGCGGCAAGCTGGCTATCATTTTTTCCCAAATCGGGGAATTGAGTGGGTCCCCCCCGCCCCGCAAACGGGCGACGGACTACTCCTCTCCCCTACCCCTCCGGAACAAGGACAAAAGTCGCTAGCGCTGGTCAACGCGATGCTGGACGGACTCAGCAGTTGGGACCAAAAAACCCTCGAAAGTATGGGTCAGACGCGCTTCTGGGCCATCGAAGATATGATGTGGTACGGCCCAAGCGGTATCGGTACCACACGGGGCTTGCAAGGTTTTCAGGATTACCACCAAGTTCCCTTCATCACGGCTTTTCCCGACCGGGGAATTACGCCCAAGGATGATACCCTGCACTTTGCACAACTCGGCGACGGTCACTACGCCTACGACTTCGGCTTTCCGTCCATGTACGGTACGCACCTCGCGGGCGACTGGCTGGGCTTGGCCCCAACGGGTACCCGCGTGACCATGCGCGTCACCGACTTTTGGCGGCGCGAAGGCGACCGACTCGTCGAGAACTGGGTCTTTATTGATATGATTCACCTCACGAAGCAACTGGGCGTGGACGTATTTGCTTTGCTAGCGGAAGCGGTCAATGCTAAACGACCTAATTTGGAAACTTGATTTTACCCGACCTGCGGGAAGTAAGCTGAAGCATTTGTTTTGAGAATAGACGTTATGAATATGATTTGTGTAAGATGGAGACGCCGCTATTTTTAGTGCTATTGAGGCAAAAAAC
>JBCDIR010000035.1:0-10165 GCA_038748735.1 Bacteroidota bacterium
CTCGCCGTAGCTAAGGCTATGCCTACGTTTTTTGCCTCATTCAGAACAAAATTTGCTACACTTTCGCTCATTCATGCCTAGCAGAACAAGTCTAATATTTATTCCATCACGCCTTAGCCGAATTATTCCGCCCGGACCACCACATCATAAACAGTCCACCCAGGACAAAATGAATGCTCAGCCACTGTCCCGTACTGAGCGAATTGCCGAGTGCTTCTTCAAACCCGCCCTGACTGGCCTTGAAGTTCTCAACGATCATCCGCGCGCCGAAAGTGAGGGCAAAATACAGGCCAATGAGGTAGCCGCGCTGGTTCCGCTTGTCCGTTTGCCAGTAGATATAATAGAGGAGGCCGAAAATGAGGAGGTAAGCGATGGATTCGTACAATTGTGCCGGATGGCGCGCCACGTCGTCGACCCGGGTGAAGATGAAGCCCCAATCGGTTCCTGTGGGTTTGCCGATGATTTCGGAATTCATGAGGTTACCCAAACGAATCATCGCCCCGACGAGCGCGGTAGGAACGGCTACTTTGTCGAGTATCCAGAGGATCGACTTTTTGGATACCCGCTTGGAAAATAACCACAGCCCGAGCATCACCCCCAAAGCGCCACCGTGACTGGCCAAGCCGCCGCGCCAGATTTTTGGGATTTCACTGAGGTGTTGGCTGTAATAGTCCCAGTCGTAGAAGAAAACGTGTCCCAAACGCGCGCCAATGATCGTGCCCGCTACGATGTACATGAAGCATTTATCCAGCCATTCTTCGGGCGCACCCTCGGCCAAAAACATCTTGCGAACCATCCAAAGTCCGAACAGAAACCCAGTGGCAAACATGAGACCGTACCAGCGTAGGCTGAGCGGGCCGATGTTGATGATTTCGGGGGAGGGATTCCATTCGATGGCGAGTAACAATTGGGTCATTGACGTAGGATTGTGTGCTGATAAAGCGCAAAAGTAGTGAAAAGCGAAGGCTTAAGTGATGCTCAATTGGCAAATCCTCGCGGGTAACTACTGACTTGTTCAGAATCACTAACTTTGGGGTGGGGGAATGGCACGCGTTTACCAAAGGTGACTTACAAGCCTTTGGGGGAGTCCTAACTTACATCAGACTATAAAATTAAGTATAAATGAATCGACGCCAACTGATTAAACAATCATTATTAGGAGCGGGGGCGCTGGCGCTGGGGCAGGCCGTGCAAGCCACCGAAATGGCCGTTGCGGAGGAGAAACGTATCGACGGACAACCCTATATGCACTCCGCTTGCCGCTGGTGTTACCGCGATATTCCGATGGAGGAATTCTGTGAGCGCGCGCTGGACATTTTTCTGGATAGTATTGAATTATTACCCCCCGCCGAATGGCCAATTTTGCGCAAGCACAACTTGGCCTGTGCCGTTGGAACGGCTGATTTTATTAGCATCACCGATGGGTTCAACGACAAAAAGAACCACCGCAGCTTACAAAAGGAGTACTTGCCCCTGATTCGTCAGGCGGCGGACACGGGCATTCCCAATATCATTTGCTTCAGTGGTAATCGCCGGGGCATGGACGATGAAAAAGGCCTAGAGATGTGCGCGCGTGGCCTAGAACCCGTGGTGAAAGCCGCCGAAGAAGCGGGCATCAACGTTATTATGGAACTCCTCAACAGTAAAGTCGATCACCGCGATTATATGTGCGATCATACGGACTGGGGCGTGGCGCTGGTCAATAAACTTGGATCGCCAAATTTCAAATTGCTCTACGATATTTACCACATGCAGATCATGGAGGGCAACATCGTCAATACGATCCGGCAGTACAGTGATTTTATCGGACACTACCACACGGGGGGCGTTCCGGGCCGTCACGAAATTAACTCTACGCAGGAAATCTACTATCCGGTCATTGTTAAAGCCATTGCCGAATCGGGTTATCAGGGCTATATTGGGCAGGAATTTATTCCGACTTACGAAGATAAAATCACCGCGCTGGAAGAAGGCGTATGGATTTGCTCCGTCTTTGAGGAGGACGAGGTGATCGAAGATCGTTGAGTTACTTCAATCCGAAATAGTTTTTAGTTTATCCACTACAATTCCTTTATGCGCATCTACCTCGGACTGGCTTTACAAGATGGTCACTTGCCCCGCCCCACGGGTGTGCAATTGGGTACCTTATATACGTATCCTACTGCGCTACTGCGGTGGTTGGAGGGAGAACTGGGCTTGCAACCCGCTAGCGAGGAGGTCGATCACCTGCGGGTAGAACAGTACCGCCAGGCGCTGCGGCAGTATTTGAAAGCGGAAGCTGCGGCGTTTTTTGCGGACAGTTACCAAGCGGACGACTTGGGAACGGCGGCCACCCTGCTAGCGTGGCGGGACGAGTTGCTCGGCGCGGGTTGGGATTTTTGTATGGATGCGGATACGCCGCCACGCCTGCGCGTACTCGCTACGGTAGAAAGTTACTGGGCTAATCCCGAGCTAGCGCTACAACTCTACGCGGGCGAGACAGATCGAGCGTGCCTAGTGTGGCAACAGGCGGAACGCGCGGTTCAACTCATCGACGAGTTGTATTTGCTGGACGAACGCAGCTATTATCCTCCTTTTTGGCAACGATTTTTTACGACTTTGGAAAGTCACGGCCTCGTGATCAAGACGGAGGCTGCCGTGACGGAGGCGGCCGGGCCAACGACGGATCTGGGGCGCTGGCAGGCTTTTCTACGCGGAGCGCAAACGGTAAAAACCACTCTACGAGGCGATGGTAGCTTGCTGCTCCTGCAAGGTTTTCGAGAAACCCATTTGTCGGCTTACGTGGCTCAATTGTTGCGCCAACACCCAGATTATCGCCCGTCTCTACTATTGCCGCAAGCGAACGCCACGCTGGACAATGCGCTGCGGCGCGAGGGACTGCCCAGTTTGGGCATACCCAGCAGTTCGTTAGCTCGCCCGAGTTTGCAGGTCCTGAAGTTAGCCTCCGTTTTTCTGTGGGATCCGATTGATCCGTATAAAATCATGGAGTTTGTTTCCCTGCGGCTGAAGCCACTCGAAGATGGACTGGCGCAGCGGATTGCCCTCTTTTTGGCCGATACGCCGGGACTGTTTTCGGGGCGTTGGTTTGGAATGATTAGAGATTACCTGGAAGAAGAGCTGCCGAACAGAGCGGCGTATAATAAGACGATCAAAGTGGCGGAGGTGCAGCAGCAGTACAATTTTTGGTTTCGCCGCAAGCGTGTCAATAGTCGTACGGAGCGGGTAGCCAAGGAAGACGCGCGTGCCATTTATGCTTATCTACAAAATTGGGCCGCACAGCTCGCGCGGGAAGAAGAGGCCACGACCTTGCACATCCTGGCGAAGCAAGCCCGGAAAATCGTGGAATTGCTGGACGCATTGCCAGAAGACCAGCTCGGTTTTTTGGAGCTAGAACGCATTATCCGTACCATTTATGAACCTGCCCCGCTAGCGCGCGAAGCCGAGGCGGCTCACTTGCCCCACGTTCACCAAACGGGAGCCGTGATTGGACCCGTAACCGAACTGATCTGGTGGGATTGTTTTGAACAGGAACCGAACTATTTTTTCTCCCACTGGTATCCGGCGGAGCGGGCTTATTTGGCTGCTCAGCAGGTCAAGGTCGAAAGTCCAACGCAGCAAAATGACCGCTTGGTTGAGCAGCGCAAGCGTCCCGTATTGCACACCCAAAATCGCTTGTTGTTGTGTAGCCCTGATTTTTGTGACGGAAAAGCGACTACCCCCCACCCACTGCTGGGAGATTTGCTGGCCTGTTTTGGCGAGGACCTCTCGCCCATCTGTTTACACGTCGATCACCAAACCAAAGGAGCGGCTTGGAACGCTGTTTTCGAGCGTTTACCCGCATCCGTTGACGAAACACCCGCACCCTTAGCTCGCCCGCAGGCTTTTCTGCAAGTTCCCGTTACGGACGCCAGTGACCTGAGCCGCGACGAAGAGACGCCAACGAGTTTGGAGCAGTTGCTCTACTATCCTTACCAGTGGGTGCTGCGGCACCATATTCAGTTGCGGCAGTCGAGCATACTGAGCGTTGTTCAGGACAATCGACTGTTTGGAAACCTAGCGCATCGGGTGCTAGAAAACCTCCTACGCAAACCCGATTGGGCGACCTGGTCCAAAGCACAGCTCCACAATTGGATTGACGTAGAAATTCCCAGTTTGCTAGAAAAAGAGGGCGCCACTTTGTTACTGTACGGACGGGAACCGGAGCGGATTGCTTTTGCCCACAAGATGAAATTTGCGGCGTGGAGCTTGGTCCATCTCTTACGAGAAAACGGTTGGGATGTGCAAGGCACCGAGGAGGTGCTGGAAGGAAAAGTCGGGCCCATTCACCTGCGGGGCCGGGCCGATTTGGTGCTCCGACGCGGTGACGAACACGCCATCGTGGACTTAAAATACCGAGGAATTAGCCGCTACCGCAACGTGCTCACCAGTGAGGAAGACATTCAATTGGGGCTGTACGCTTATTTGCTGGGCGCTGCCGACACTTGGGCGCACACGGCCTACTACATCATCGACAAAGGACAGTTATTACTGCGGAACAATGCCGCTTTTCAAGGGATACAGCCCGTTCAGAACGAAGCCGAACCGACCGAAATTTACCAGCGCATGTTGGATCAACTTACCAAAACTTACGATTGGCGGAAGGCACAATTGGCCAAAGGGCAAGTGGAGGTCCGCTGCGCGGCTACGGCGGACGAGCTAGAAGAGACCTTCGGCGGAGAGCTTCTGGACTTGTTGGAAATGAAGCAAGAGGACGCTTACTTCGATGATTACCGGGTGCTGATTGGGTTGGTCGAATAAGACATCCCGAATTTTCGTGCTAACGAAAATTCGGGATGAGCTGCTTTAGCGGCCCGCTAATTCTTTCAACTTCTCTTCCAATTCGTACTCATCACCGGAAGTATAGCCGGAGTGATTGTAGAGGACCGTTCCTTCGTTATCGACTACGTAAGTCTGCGGAATGGCCTGAAAACCGAGTTGATTGCGCATCACGTTATTGGCGTCACTCAGGACGGTGTATTCCCAGCCTTTGGTGCTCAGCAGGCCCGGAACTTTAGACAACTGACGTTGGGTGTCGATGGTGATCGCCACCATCTGTACGTCCAGTTCTTCCTGCCAGTCGGGGTACAAGTCGGCTACGGCGTCCAATTCGGCTTGGCACGGCTTGCACCAAGTGGCCCAGAAGCTGATGACCGTCAAGTCTTTTTCTTTGATGACGTCGGCTAAGTCGACGGATTGTCCCTCGAGGGTTTTGATCGAGGCGGACGAAATCTGCTGCTGACCGAAGGCCGTAGCGGTGAAACCTAAGCAGAACAGGAACGTAAGAATGGACGTAAAACGCATTGGTGGATTTTTTGTATCGAAGTACCAACTTCGCGTGAAGAGTTTAACAAGCAATTGCCGTATTTTCAGGGCGGACCACTGATTTAGTGTTGCTCTGAAAACTGACGGACAAATTGAAGTCGTATTTTATTGCCAACTTTGTAGCAAAAGTACGCATCATTGCGACGCAAATATAAACGCTTTGTAACAGCTTAACGACACAGAGCCGAGAGATTAGCCGACGTTTTAAGGGAATTTTAACCACTATCTAATGCAACAAAGGTCCATTTGGGTTGCAATGTTACTCTTGCTGGGTATGAGTACGCTACTTGCACAGAACGAAAACCAAAACGGCGGGCGCTTTTCCGGTAGCCTGGAAACTAACGCCAACTTCTTTATCCGTGACTCCGTCATCGGCGCGGCTAATATCCCGCAGTACGACCGCCAAAAGTTTGGGGGCGAAGGCTGGCTAAATCTTAATTACAGCAATTGGGGCTTCGATATTGGTCTCCGCTACGATTTTTTCCACAACTCTAACTTATTGAATCCGACCGGTTCCTACACCGATCAAGGTATTGGCATGTGGTACGTCAAACGGCAGGTCAAAAAACTGGGCGTACACGCCGGTTACATCTACGACCAAGTGGGTAGCGGCATTATTTTCCGCTCCTTCGAGCAGCGTCCGCTACTGATTGACAATGCGCTCTACGGGCTCAAACTCGACTACAAGCTCAACGATAATTGGATGGTCAAGGCGTTCACGGGGCGACAAAAACAGCAGTTTGATCAGTATCGTCCCATCATTCGGGGCATCAACTTTGAGGGTTTCGTACGGGGAGATTCCTTGTCCAATTGGGCCCTGGCACCGGGCATAGGGGTGGTGGCCCGCACTCTGGATGATGCTTCCATGAACAGCTTAGTAGCTACGCTCAACACCTATCCCGAAGAAGACTTATTCGTACCAAAGTACAATTCCTACGCCATGACCGTCTACAATACGCTCAGCACGGGAATTTTATCGTGGTACGTGGAAGCCGCCTACAAGACCGAGGACAACATGAATGACCCTTTCGGGGTAATTGTGCGGGATAACGATCCGATAGTAGGGGACAAGTTTTTCAGCGCCGACGGCTCCGTTTTATACACTAGTCTGAGCTTAGCACCACCTAAGTGGGGCATTACCCTGGAGGCGAAGCGGACCGAAAACTTCAGTTGGCGTACCCGTCCCCAGGCCCAACTCAACCGGGGACTCATCACCTTTTTGCCGCCCATGACACGCATTAATACCTACCGCCTGACGGCCCGCTACAACGCAGCCACGCAAGACTTGACCGAGCAGGCGTTTCAGGTAGACGTACGCTACGCGCCCAGTCGCAAGCTCAGTTTTAATGCCAATTTCTCCTACATTGATGACTTGGAAGGCGTTAAACTGTACCGGGAATTATTCACGGAGGTAGCCTATAAATACAAGCGCCTGTGGAGTCTCACGGGAGGCATACAGTTTCAGCAATACAACCAAGAGCGCTACGAGTTCAAACCCGAAGTGCCGCTGGTAGAAACGGTGATTCCTTACGTTGACTTTCTGTACAAATTTGGTCGCAAAGGTAGCGTACGCTTCGAGGGGCAGTACATGGCCACGGGCGATGACCTCAAAGCCGGCGCCAAGCAAGACTACGGTGATTGGGCCTTCGCCCTCGTAGAGGTAACGCTGGGTCGCCACTGGACCCTGACGGCTTCGGATATGTACAATACGGACCCCGGCAAAAATTCACCCGAGGACGTAGACGGCGAGAAAATGTCTATCCATTATCCGCGTTTTGACGTATATTACACTACCGGCCCGACCCGTTTTGCGCTTAGTTACGTTAAACAAGTAGAAGGCGTGGTGTGTACGGGGGGGATTTGCCGCTTGGAACCGGCTTTCAGCGGAGTGAAGTTTTCTGCGAATACGAGTTTTTAAACGAGAAATTATGAAGACCATAAAGTTGCACCACTTGCTAGCGAGCTGTTTCGCACTTTTGATTGTACTGGTTAGTGGCTGCGAAGAAGTACCGCCAGTATTGAATCCCGGGGGCAGTGCCAGCAGTGAAGTCACGCCCGTAGACCAGCAGCAGCGGCAAGTCCTGATCGAAGAATTTACGGGGGTACGCTGCGTCAACTGCCCCGCCGGTAGCGAAGCCATTGAAGCGCTGCTCGACCAACACGGCGAGCGCTTGGTCGCCGTTTCGATACACGCTGGTTTCTTTGCCACACCCTTCGACGAAAGCAACGAAGACCTATCCAATGCGCAGGGCGCTAATATCATGTCCCTCCTCAACGAGCCGCTCGGTTTTCCGACGGCGGTGGTTAATCGCCGTCAATTCGCGGGCGAAGAAAGTCGCCAACTGGGTCAGGGACAGTGGGCCGGCTACATTGCCGAAGAGCTAGCACCTGAGCCCAGTGTGCGCATCGATATTCAAAATACCTACAACGCTAATAGCCGCGATCTAACGATTGAAGTAGATATGTACGCCGTAGAAGACGTCAACGCCGAAGATGTACGCCTCACCGTCTACCTAACGGAGAGCAACGTAGTAGACATGCAGCAAACCCCCGAAGGCCGCGACGCCAACTACACCCACAAACACGTCTTCCGCAAGGCACTCACGGCCGTGGCGGGCGAGCAAATCTCCGAAGCGTTCACTACTGGTGCCGTTATCTCCCGCTCGTTCGACTACGTGTTACCCGATAACTTTAAAGATACAGAATGCGAAATCGTCGCTTTTGTCCATCGGGGTGGGGAGACGCTGGATGTATTGCAGGCGCACCGGGCGAAGGTAGTGGAGTAAGCATACGCTAGCATGCGTCTTGTGGCTATTTTCTGAAATATTTTTTAACTTTGTGCGGGTTTCATCATTACATGGTGTAACTGTTCCCCTTATTCTTAGACCTAAATTTTTAATAGCGTAGTGGGTTGTATTCATCAAAAAGGATACATACATCACAGCTATAACTACGCCTTTATTGTATAGTATACAGTATGGGGTCCAACATTTGTACTCATGAAAAAACAAAACTCTTCGCAGCGACTATTACTTCCTGTTTTTTTATTGATGCACTTTATACTTTGCTCGCCGATTTGTGGGCAAACGATACTTGTAGGCTGGAACATGAATTCAGCCAGTGCTACTTCGGGTATTCCTGCTAATAATGGCGCTATGATTAGCGCTCCCGGTACCAACGGAGCCTTCTTCAATGGTTTAGGCTGCCCCGGTGGACAAGAAGCTCTTGCCAATAGCTGGTCACCCGGTGATAGTTGGGCCATGAGTAGCTTCTCCACCCAGGGCTACGATAACATCACGATTAGTTACGAACACGCCCGTTTTGATACTGGCCCTAACGGGAATTGACAACTCCAGTACAGCACTGATAATAGTACCTGGACTAACGTTGGTTCCACCTACACTATTGTTACGCGTGCAGGAAGTAACCCCTGTGCCACCTCCACCTTCACCAACGTGAATTTACCCGCTGGCGTCAATAATCAGCCGATGGTTTTTGTACGTTTACTGAATATCGACGGTAGTAGTGGCTCGGGTGGCGGTACGGTAATTGATAACGTTAGTATTAACGGAACGTTGTCCTGCGACCTCAACCTAATGAGTGCCATTGCCATGCGCGAAAGCTGCGGTGGGGAAGGTGACGGCTCGATTAGTATCACCGCTACATCAAGTAATCCGATTATATACTCTATTGATAATGGAGGCAGTTTCGTGTCAACGAATACGTTTATGAACCTCACAGCGGGTACTTACGATGTGGTAGTCCAAGATCAGGGTGATGCAACCTGCCAGCAAACGACGCAGGTGACGATCATGCCCGGTCCAACCATTGACCCACCAACGGTGGTCAATGAGACCATCGACTGCGGTGATCCCGCGCCGACACTAACGGCCACCTGTGACGATACGGATTGCGATCCGTGTTCGTTTGATCCTTCGACGATGACGATTGCGGTAAGCTTTAGTGGCAACCACACCTACGTGTCGGACTTGTCTTTCTACATCCAAGGCCCGAGTGGTTGTACGACGCCGCTATTGACCTTAGCCCCTTACGCGAACTCGCTTGCTGCGGGCTTCCAGGGCAATTGCAATTCTGGAGATGATTTCAGCAATTTAGTGTTCACGAATGACCCTGGGGCGGGTAATTTCTCCGTTTGTGGAGCGGCCACACCCTTTACGGGCACGTTCAACGCCGCTTACGGTAACACTATCAATTGGTCGGCCTTAGCAGGTTGTGACATCTACGAAACAGGCTGGCAAGTAATTGTGGGTGATTGTGTCAGTTTTGATTTTGGCGATCTTGACCGTATCATTTTGACGATTACGGATAACGGCGGCACCAGCTGTTTAGGTGCGGGTGGCTCGGTGGTCTACGATTCCGGTGTAACCGATTTAAACGAACCCTTGAACGATAATGAGTGCGAGCCAGGTACGGATAATCCAGCGACCTTTGCGGTCAATATTCCGAACCAGGTGATGTGGTATAGCAGCTCGACGGGTGGTACAGCCATCGGTGAGGGCAGCAGCTTCAACGTAGCGGGCACGACGGCTGAGGAAGGCGCTTTTGACAGTAATACGGCGGGTACGTATACCTATTATGCGGAGTGTGCTTGCCAAAGTTGTACGTCTGACCGCGCACCAGTGACGGTGACGGTGAACAGTTGCTGCGACCTCAACCTCGTCAGCGCCATTGCCATGCGCGAAAGCTGCGGTGGGGAAGGTGACGGCTCGATTAGTATCACCGCTACATCAAGTAATCCGATTATATACTCTATTGATAATGGAGGCAGTTTCGTGTCAACGAA
>JBCDIR010000036.1:0-10157 GCA_038748735.1 Bacteroidota bacterium
GCGCGTCAATTCGCGGATAATGCCTTTCTGGGTGGGGTCGTACAACCAATTGGTATCGAAACGCTGCAAAATATCGCTGTTGGCTTCGCGCGATAGCGTCAGGCTGTGGAACTCGGTGCCTTTATTTTGTTGAAAATAACTGACCTCGTCTAGCACATCCTTATCCAGGCGGTACATGATAAAATCAGAAATCATCAGTACGTCGGCATCTTCGTAGTCGTTGGTACGCAACTGGCGGACCGCTTCGGTCAGGGCCAGGGAAGCATCGGTTCCGCCGTTGAACGACATCCGCAAAAACTTCGCCACTTCTTCCAAAGAATTATAAATATCGTACAAATCAATCGTTTGGATACCGATAGAGAAGTTGATGAGGTAGGCGCGGCGATTGTCCTGGATAGCCATTTTTAGGATGCCTAAACACAGACACTTCGCAATCTGCTCGGGCCGCCCGTGCATGGACTCACTGGTATCGACGAGTACGATGAAAGGACCTTTTTCTTTTTTTCGTACCCGTTGATGAACCTCCATCTGGTTGTCCTTACTGGTGACGAGGCGCTGGTCTTCGTAGCGGAAAGTAAGCAACTGCTGATCGACGAATTTTTTGAGGAAAAGTGCCTCCGTGTTTTGGTCGCTGAGCAAGCCTACCTCCGAACTGACGAGGTTGCTCAGATCCTGGCTTTCGTGTACGCCGACGATTTCAGTCTTAGCCAGTTCGTCCACTTGCCATTCTTTACGAATAATTGTTTTCTCGTAGGTTTCCTCCTCGATCACGATCTCGGCTTCCTTCATTTCCCCCAACAGATCAACCAGCTCGCGGATACTTGCTTCGTCCTGAAGCAGCTCTTCGTATTGTTCCAAAATGTCGAAGCTTGTGTCTTTCCACAGGTCCTTAGATAAGTCCCAACCTAGGTACTGCGTGACGGGATTAAGGAGGTCTTCCATCTTCTTATAGCCGCTCACCTTAGCTTCGAGTAGCTGGGTGTAGCTTTCCTCTTCTTCCGTGAATTTTTGGAGTTGGTACGCTAGTATTTTCGCTTGCAAAAGCGCATCCCACTGCGAGAGTAAATCGGTAAAAATTAACTCGAAGCGCTGGCGTTCTTCCGCCGTCTTTTCGTCCAACGCTCCGTTTAAAAAAGATTGAAAACGATCTTGGTAGAAATCAGTATTCAGTTCTTCCTTCGCGTACGCCCCCCGCAGAAAATTGAGTAAATAAGGGTGCCGATCCCGAAAAGCTTTGAGCGGAGTGACGGCCCAACCCTTCAGCAATTCTTCTTCTTTTTGGTAAGGATGCTGCGTGCGGACTTGGCTAAATGTCTTGCGCATCCAGTACAGCGTATCCAGTACGACGTGCTCCGCAATGCGTTGGTTGTTTTGCAGTAAGGGCAGCAGGTTCTCAATCGCTAGAATGTTGTCCAACGCCCGGTGAAAATACTGTGCGTACTGGTCGTTCAACTCCGGTGCGACGATGGGTGCTCCGGTAATCTTATGCTGAAAAAACGCCACGAGGTACTGCCGCGACCGACGGTCCAGTAACTCGCCAAACTCGACGAAGCGTTCGTATTCTTGTTGGAGTTTGTTTTGGATGGTCATGTTGTTGTCTCGTTCTTAGCGGTACTCGTTACCTGCGGTAACTCGTGGGGGGACGCACTCGGCAAGCCGAGTTTGTGGGAGTACGGCGCTACGCGCTGGTGGGGGTACTTCTTCGGCAAGCCGAAGTCATGGAGGTATTCGCTATCGCTCGGGGGTCTGCTCGCCCGTGAGCGCAGCGAATACCCCCACGAGCGCCAGCGAGTACAACCGTGATCCCGACCGCAGGTCCGGGAGAACACCCCCACAATCCCGACCGAAGGTACGGGAGAGTACCCCCATGATGCCGACCACAGGTCGGAAGAATCCCCCCTGAGCACTAGCGAACACTAGCATACCCATACTGTAATTTCTCCAGCCGCAGAGCCAAGTTTTGCAACGCCAATTTCACCTCGTCCAAATTGGCCCGCACAACCTCCGCCCAAGCCTGATCGACGAAGAGGTGTTGGGTCAACTCATTCAGTTCGGTAGCTTCGTGGCGGGCTATTTTTTCGTTCTGCTGTTCGATGTAGTGGTTGAGTCGCTCGTAGCGCTCGTCCCAGAAGCGGGCGACGACTTGGTGCGGCTTTTTGTAAATGATCTCCGTCCGTTCTTCCTGGCGGGTGAGCAGTTGGAAGGTCGTCAATTGGCCGTTGAAGTTAGTGACGATGGTGTTCTCCCGCTCGCCCTTGCGGGTTTTGATGCGGTTGACGAGGTTCTGATCGGCATCGTAATAATTGACGACGCTGTCTTCGTCCAGGCTCAGTTGGCGAAACTGGTCAATGGGGACGAGCTGGCCGTTGAACTGTGTACTGGTCTTCTCCAGTTGGTAAAAGCGCTCGTGGACGGGTTGCAGTTGCTCTTCGGTAATCGTGTTTTTGATGCGGGTCTCCTCTTCTACGTCGTTCTCAAACTCGCGGACCTCCTGTTTGAGTTGGCTCAGATTGATGGCCATAGAGTAACCGTGTTTGCGGACAGCTTCGGTTATCATGTCGCGGACGACCTCGCGGTGTTCGGGATAGTTCCACAGGCAGTGTTCCATCAGGAAACAGTCCATGAGGGAGACCTTAGTGCGTTCGTTCAGGAAAGCCGAACTGCGCAGCAGCCGGATAATCTTCTTCCAGCGGCGATCGTAGATGCGAATCTGACGCTCCGTATTGTTAGGCTTTTGGTTGAACTCCTCTATTTTGTACATCACCAGTTGAATGGTATTCAGTACTTCGGCGGGTACCTCAACGGCGTCGATTTGGGTGGTCCAGTCGTCCAGTTCGTCGGTGGTCAGTTTTACGGCGGCGGGAAGGCGATCTTCGTAGACATCTTCCGTACTGGTAATCATGTCGATTAGGTTCTGGAAGTTGCGGATTTTACCAATTTCCAAGCGGATCAAAAAGCGGTCCCAGATGGGTTCCAGGCTCTTGTTCTTGGGCGGTAGTTCGTTGGAGGCGGTGATGATACCGCGGATACCGACCTGCATATCGGTATCGCCGTTGCGGTAAATCTTCTCGTTTAAAATGGTCAATAAAGCGTTCTGAATAGCGGGACCCGCCTTCCAGATTTCGTCGAGAAAAACGATGTTAGCACCGGGCAGGTAGCGGTCGGTGAGGCGTTCGTACTTATCTTCTTCTTTGAGTTTTTTGATCGAAATAGGGCCAAAGATTTCGTCGGGCGTACTGAATTTGCTCATCAAGTACTCGAAACTATTGCCGTCGGCGAAGGCGTACTTCAAGCGGCGCGCAATCAAACTTTTCCCCACTCCGGGTGGTCCTAGCAAGAAGATACTTTCGCCCGCTACCGCCGAAAGAAAAGAGAGTCGGATAGCCGTATCGCGTTCGTAGAGGCCCTCAGCCAGCGCCGTGAGGAGTGTTTGGGTCCGTTGCCGAATGGATTGCGCCGTTGCAGTCGCCATAGTTATCTAAAGTTTGCACTGGTGCAACAAGCTAGCGCAGGGAAGGTTTTGTGGACAATAAGTTCTTTAGCTGCTACAGAACAATCTTTGGAAAAATTCAAACCTGAATTTTTCTTCACGCAAGAAGGGTGGTCGCTGCCGGTCACAGTGGTTATTATCCTCAATTTTTATGAAATCAAAATTGGAGAGGAGTCCTTTTTGTGCTTTAACGACTAATAACTAGCTTTACCTCAGTTTTAAAACCTGAAACCAACTTCAATCGCGATGAAACACTTATCGTTTGACGGCCCGTGGAGCCGTAGCGTGTGGTTTGGCACGCTTGTCTTTTTTGTACTCTCTGCTTGTACCTTTCCCAAGGCCGTCCAACTGGCCCATGCGGGGAACTTGGATGCCGCCGAAGAGAAATTCAACAAAACCATTAATCACCGGACGTACGGACAGGGGGCCGAGGGCTACCTAGCGCGGATCGAAGCACGTCGCACGAATAGCACCGTCGAACTGTTGTACATCATTGACGACCTCTGCCGGATAGAAGAGGAAATCGGTCGCTTGCCGCTGAAGAAGGCACGCAAATTGCGCAAGCACGACGCCGGAGCCAAGGACTTCCGCATCGCGCGCAACACCCTCCAACAGCAGATTTTTGATACGATGGCCGTCAAGGGAACCATCACGGAATTGGTGTATTTAGAAGAACACGCCGATTGCTGGTCGGAAGACTTAATGGACTCGTTGCGCACCATCGTCGTCAATAAAAATATTAATCCCCAGCAGTCTGTTTTCAGTTCGCCCTTGGACGCCCTGTGGGTGGGGACGCCCGCTCCCTTGCCGAGTTTTTTGGAAGTGCGGGCCGAACCCAGTCGCTCCTGCCAAGGGCTGGGTGCGGATCGTTCGCTGACGCTGACCTACGCGGAAGTCAACGAAATTATTGACCGCTACACGGAAGTAATTCTGCCGCAGAATTACCGTGCGTTTTTCCAAATCAAAGAAGACATCTGGACGCTCTTTCAGTGGCACGAACCCTACTGCAAGATGGACGAGTTTAAGCAAGCCCACCCCTTCGATCCCGTCTCCACAGACTGCTGGTTTGATAAGGCCCGGGATACGCTCTGCCTGGGAGAACTACGGCCACTGCTGGCGTTTCACCGCAACAATCGACATACGGCATTGGATGTGGACATCGCCTACCAGATCGTCTGTTTGAGTACGACCGCTGCGGATGCTGGCGAATTGACACCCACCGAGCGCGAACAATTGGCCGACGTTATTGAAATGTTGGACCTGTGGGGTAAAGCAACCTGCTGCCGCAGTGACCTCGACCCCGCTGCGCATACGCTTGCCGTCGCTAGACTCGCGGAGAAGTATACCCAACACGACCTCATCTTTGAACTCATCAAAGCTACGGTGCGCTGTTACGCTTCGCGTGGCTTGGCGGACGAGGCTAATGCCGCCATTGCCGTCTTCCGTCCGCTCTGTCCGGATGCGTCGGTTTGTATACCAGAATTTGTTTTTCAGGTAGGAAAGCAGGCTTGGTTGGACCTAGCCCAGCGAGATGTAGTCAAACTGAACCTCGATCTTTTGCCCCAGCCGATGGTGGCGTGGAATACGGTGGAGGGGGACGAGCGATCCCTCGTTTCTTGGGGTGGTACGAAGGAGGTGTTCTTCGTGCGCGAAGACCGCGCCTCGGGTAAAGTCGAGGTGATGACCTCCGTTTTGAAAAACGAAAAATGGTCCACGCCCTCGCCCGTCGCGGCGCTTTCCGTTAGTTACGATGTGGAGTTACTGTCCATGAGTGGTGATGGCCGCCAGCTGCTACTCAAAGCGGGAGGGCAGTTGCTACAAGCCCTGCGGCCCGAAGTCGGTCGAGCTTGGCTGCCGCCCGCGCTGTTTCCCATGAGTGACCGCTGGGCCGGCAGTGCCTGGATTTCGCCCGACGACTCCATGATGATCGTCAATTATTACCAAGAAAATTTGAACCTGAAAATACCCAATTTAACGAATATGGCCGCGATGAAGCTGGCTGCGAGTGGTCGTTACGGCGTGGCGGACCCGCTGGGGGAAACCGTAAATAATTCGTTCGATAACGAGGGTAGCGCTACGATGGCACTCGGCGGTCGCCTACTGTTGTATACCTCGGATAGCGACTACGGTCTGGGGGGCATTGACTTGTGGAGTGCCAGCTTGTCACGTCCCTACGATTGGGGTACCCTGGATAAGCCGCGTAATCTGGGAGTACTCATCAATTCTCCGCGACACGATGCGGGCATCTCCTACTTTTCAGAATATTCCGGCCTTGCGTATCTGCACCGTGCCGAACCTTGTTCGGACAACCAAGACATCTACTCCTTGCGTTTGGGCCCCGGTGTTTTTCCTGCGAATGCCCTCCGCGTGGCGGGCCTCGTAATTGATGAAAATGAGGAACCGATTGGGGGTGGCTTTATGGAGTTTACGGCCAATTACAACCTCCACGTTCACTCGGAGGCGATCAACGAAGAAGGTACCTATAATTATACGGTAGCCGATAGTACGGACGTGGTGCGCCTCTTCCCCGAAATTCCGGGTTACTATTCGGAGCGCGATACGACGCACTACATCGCGCAAGCTGCCGAAGGGGAAATTCTGCGGGATACGTTTCGGCTGACGTCTTTTGAGTACTTGCGGCAAAATTTCCGCCTCCGACGCGCTACTTTCCGACTGGGTACTGCCGAGTTCGACCAACCCGACGCTACTTACGTGGAATTGAACCGCCTGGCTAAAATTGCGACCCGCATGGGGGCCGACATCCAACTCAACGGCCACTCGGATAACGTCGGCGACCGGGACCAAAATCGGCGCTTGTCACTGGCACGCGCTACTTCGGTGAAGCGCTTTTTGGTCAACCGCTGTGGCTTCGCTGCGGCCCGCATCTTCGTGGCGGGACTCGGCGATACGCAACCGCTCTGCACCGAAGACACGGACGACTGCCGTAGCCGCAATCGACGCATTGAGGTGATCTTCAAGATGCCAGAATTGGAGTAGCTTAACCTCCCGATTTTTCACTTTTGCGGAAAATCGGGAGGCTGCCACAAAGACAACTAGTGCTTTGTTAAGACTGAAGTTGCGGGCAAGGTATTAGCAGATTTTGTTGCCAATCCAGGCGAAGGTTCCCGCGCATAGCCTAAGCTACGCAAGGGGTTCTTCAACGCAGAGTGGCGGCAAAAGATGCCATAGATTATCCATAAATTTAGTGTTAACAAAGCACTATCGCTTGTTGGGTAGGTAGCGTTGGTGATGGTAGGCGAAGTAGAGGGGGAGCAGCACCGATAGCATTTGTAACGGATAGTAATCTGAAGTCCACCACGCTGGGCGCAGATCAAACGGCGTGTCAAGGTAAAGAATGGGGAGTAGTACGGCTCCGGTAGTCATTAACACGAAAACGACGATGTGATAAAAACGATAACGATAACGGGTGAAAATCGTCAAAATTGTCACGAGTAGTAGTACCATCATTTGTACGGTGAAGAGCACCCAATAAGCAGCCATTGTCCCATCAGTAGTATAGATAAAGCAAAACACTACCCCAAAACTAAGTAACCCAGCAGCGATCCCACCGAATAAGAGCGATCTGACGGGGAAGACGTACAGGAAGAAGAAGGTGCAAGTAATCGCTAACAGTAGTAAGGGAAAGAACCATTTCGTGTCCGAGCCGATGGTCATGGTCAAAATATCACTACGCCGGTTCTTTTCCAGGTGGAGGCGTTTGTCAATCATACCCGTAAGGGAAGCCGTTAGAAAAGCACTCTCTACGAGGTGGTACTTCCGCACGAAATTTTGGTGATTCACATCTGGCATCCATTCTTGATTACCATTGTGAGTGTGCTCAAAAGAAAGCTGAAAATCAGTCCTAATACCTAGTTGCTCGGCAATACGCTCCAGGCGCTCCCGCTGCGTCAGACTAAAGCGGCGCTGGTAAAGGTCGTATTGTTGTTGCAGCCAAAGCAGGTAGATGGTGAACGGAGCAGTGGCTTGTTGTTCTGCAACGGTAAGCTCCATTTCGTCCCAATCATAGGTGTACAACTGTGGGGCTTGATGCTCGTACTGGCTTAGCTCCGTACGCAATGCTTCCAAATCAACGCCTGATTCGCCACCAGGAAATTCTGGATGTTTCGGCATGTGGTCTAAGTAATAAAAACAAACTTTCTCATAATTTTCCAAGCTTCGCTCGTCCAAGCTGTTTTTGATTGGATTGGAAGGAAATGTCTGAGTAAACGTTCTCAGTTCCGTTAGGAATAAACTGCCCTTAGCCTCGTGATTGGTACGCCAGTCGGTTAGGATATTCCTCCGGTATTGTTGATAACTTTGTTGTTCGTCAACACTTAACGAAGACAGAGAGCGATCGTATAGTTCGTACCAAGTCAGTTGCTGGTGCAGGGAAGCGGAAGATTGAGCCGGAAGCCAATCCACCAGTGGTCCTGCTCGTTGAATGAGTGCGCTTAGTCCTTCTCGGTCCAATTGGCTGATGACCTGTTGTATCATGGTGTGTTCGGAAAACCAGTGCCGGACTTTCGTCGGATCGTAATAATCGCTATTGTACTGGCGCTCTTTTCTACGTTTAATCTGAAACGCTTCTTTAGCTTGTAGGCTGATGATCAGGTTATCCACTAATTGCTCGCTGGACCAGTCAGCAGTAACGTGATTTTCCAGTTGACGTGCGTAAGGCGTATAAATACCGAACTGGGAATAGTTGGGAGACCGATCCCTGAGAATACGCAGTCTAGGAGATTGCTCTCCTCCGTAGGAATCGAAATTAGTGGCGTATTCTTCACTTTTTTTGCCAAGCAGCATGGCCGCCAACTCCTCCCGCGCCTCCACCGAACAATCCCCCTCACCCAGCAAAACCTGGTCACAAGAAAACGCTAGTTGGTGTGGCATTCGTAAGTAGTTATTGGCCCGTAGCCAAGCGAGATCATCGCCCAGTGCTTGTTCCACGTGTTTCGTAGCGCCCCAAGAGCGCCCCAAGCCGTAGGCCGCCCCCGCGTAATAAATACCCACGAACCCGAGAAACAACCACATCAGCAGGGCTAAGCTACCCGCAAAATTCCTCGCTTGCAAGGGGAACGCTCGCAGTTTATAACGCCAAAAGATCAACCCTAAACCGATAGTAATAAATGTAAAAGGTAAGGCATACTCCACATCACGAGTGATGTAGCCAGTTCGGTGCAAAAAACCATTGATATTTACTTCGGTGCAATAACCAATGGTGAATAAAGTGACCCCCATCACCCAACAAGTAAGTAGCACCTGATGGATACGCGTCTGCCAAATGGCGGGATGATGCGTTAACAAATAGTGGTCAAAACGACGCCAGAAAGCGGGTAGTAAGCGATTCATGAGTGGAGGATTTTAGACAAAGTACTGTTTGACGGAAGTGCTGATATTGCGGAAGTAGTCCAGTTGTATCTGCTGCGTTTGGCAGTAGGCCAGGAACTGGTCCGCCGCCAATTCCCGGTCGGTACGGAGGACGAAGTAAAAACCGTTGTGGTGTAGTTTTTGGTAGTCCAAGCGGCCGAGGCGTTGGAGGAGTTCGGGATGCGACAGTTGACAGGCAAACTCGAAAACGTTGGTGGTGCGGTCGGTGGCGAAATCGGCTTGGCGACCGCTGTACGTCACCGTCCCGTTATCCAGGACCAGTAGCTGATCGGCTACGGCCTCAATCTCGTGCAAGTGCTGTGAACTGACGAGGATACTGATGGGGTGCCGGGCGCTGCGGGCGAGGTCCTGAAGGTCGTTGAGTAGAAGCAACTGCGCGCGCACATCGAGATTGGCCAGCGGCTCGTCGATGAGGAGGATGGTCGGGTGCCAGACCAGCGCCTGGGCCAACGCAAAACGCAGCTGGTAGCCGCCGGACAGTTCCGACCATTTTCGGTTCAGGTAATCGTCCAAGCCGAGGCGATGTACGATATAGTCGACGGCCAGTTCGTTGGCCGCGCCGTGGAGTCCGTGGGAAGATGCGGCAAAGTGAAGGTGTTGACGTAGCGTCCCGCCCCATGCCGGCAGTCGCTGCGGTACGTAGGCGAGTTGTGTGGATAGGTAGCGCCAGCGTTTCTTGGTCGTCGGTAGCGGGAGGTGCGGGTACTGTAAGTTACCAGTTTCGTGGTGGAGTTCACCCGCAATGATGCGTAGCAGCGTGGTTTTACCGTTGGCGTTGGGACCCACCAAACCCGCAATTTCGCCCACCCGAAAATCCGTATCCACCGGGCCGAGGGTGAAGCCCGTTTTACCGAACGTTTTTCGTACCCCTTGCAGTTGTACGGCCACGGGCGTGGGCTGGGTAGGTACCGGTTCGTCCGCCACGGAGGCGCCAATGAGATCGACAATCTCCGTGACTCGCGCTACGATTTCCGCTTTGGCGTGGCGGCTAGTGGTCGTAGTCTCCTGCTGGTCAATGGTTTGCCAGCGTCGACTCAGTCGCAGGATGTCCCGTAGCAAATCAGGATGATCGGCGTAATCCCGAACAAAGTCCATGCTACGCTTGATGGCCTGAGCCGTATTGCTTTCGGCTAACAGGAAGTGAATGTCAGAGCGGCGTTCAGCGCGTGTCATAAGGTGCTGGTTTTTAGTAGAACAAGTCTAGTATCTCCAAGATAGGTTTTTTGAAGCTAATAGTCCTACGGGTTTTCGAGAAAAGTAGTGTCTTCGTTAGCAATAA